>NZ_ANAH02000074.1 GCF_000335475.2 Cystobacter fuscus DSM 2262
AATTCTGAATAATTGTGATGATGGACACTCTGTGGTATCCTGCGGAGGTGGCCCACTGTCTGGCGGGCTCGACGGGGCAGGTCGCGCATCGCAGGCACCGCGAAAGAGACAGTCCTTTTCTGGGACGGCGGCGCAGTCAGCCCCTCCTCAAGGACGAACCCCTAGCAGTTCCAGCATGACGCGGAGCACAGATGAACATCGAGACGAGGCGGCTGCGCAGGTATCTCAAGGGCCCGATCCTGATTGCCCTGGCCGCGTTGGAAGCCAGCTGTGGACCCGCGGTCCTGGACGACACCTGGTTGCAGGAACTCGCCGAGCGCGAGTCGGCGGCGACCGTGGCGGCAGTGGACCACCAGCCGTTCAAGGTGCTGACCTACAACGTCCGGCAGGTGAACGCGGATGACACCGGCCTCTACGCCTGGACGCAGCGCAGCCCCGGCGTCATCAAGCTCATCTCCACGAGGAACCCGGACCTCTTCGGTGTGCAGGAGGCCTCGGCCGCGGCCATTCAAAACGATCTCATCAATGCCTTCCAGGCGACCTACGGCTACTACAAGCCCGGGAACGGAAGCCCGAAGATGATTTTCTACCGCCGGAGCCGGTTCCAGTTGGCCGCCGGCACCGACGTGCAGGGGTACTTCAGCATCCCCAATCCCTATGCCACGAGCGACGCGTGCCATCCGAATGCGTCCGGGCGGACCGCGTCCTGGATCAAGCTCGATGACACGCTGACTGGCCGCCAGTATTTCGTGGTCAACTCGCACCCCGCCCATGCCGTGGCGTGCGGCCTGGCGCGTGAGAAGAACGCCGAGCAGATCCGCGCCATCATCACCCAGAAGGCCCTGGGCCGTTCCGTCATCGTGTTCGGTGATTTCAACTCCGACCCCCAGCACCCGAGCTCGACCAACGACGACTCCATCTCCCTGCTGGAGTCGGGGGGCTCTCCCGCGCTGTTCCGCTCGGAGCGGCATACCGGGGCCACCACCGAGGACACCGCGACCTTCAACAGCGCCTGGAAGTCCCCGGCCACCAACAGCAACCGGCTCGATTACATCTTCGTGAGCGGTGGAGACATGACCACGTCGGACTACGTGGTCGACAGGAGCACCTACAACGGCATCTCGCCGTCCGATCACTTCGCCGTCATGGCGACCGTGCGTCCCGCGGTGTTCCAGCCGGGCTCGACGGTGGACGCGCACGGCACGGGCAGTTCGGCGAGCACGCGGTTCTATTTCGCCGACGTGACGGGTGACGGCTGCGCGGACAAGATCGCCTGGAACCCCACGTTGCTCAACGGCGCGACCCAGGTCTTCCGCTCCACCTGCAACGGGGCCTTCGATGCCGGAGTCGTGAACGACAACGGAGGGAGCGCGTCCGATGCGACCACCTTCTATTTCGCGGATGTGAATGGGGATGCGTGCGCGGACAAGATCTACTGGAACCCCACCTTCGACACCGGCCACACGCGGGTCTACCTGTCGAACTGTGACGGAACCTTCCGTTGGACGAACTCGAACGACAACGGAACGAGCGAGTCCAGTGCGACCCGATTCTACTTCGCGGACCTGACGGGGGATAAGTGCGCGGACAAGATCTACTGGAACCCGACCTTCGACTCGGGCCATGCGCGCGTCTACCTGTCGAACTGTGACGGAACCTTCGTCTGGTCGAACTCGAACACCGACGCGGGCAGCAGCCAGAACAGCGAAGCGCACTTCTCCTTCGCGGACGTCACCGGCGATGGCCGCGCCGACAAGATCCTGTGGGATCCCGCGGCGGAGTCGGGACGCACCCGGATCTACGCCTCGAACGGCAACGGCACGTTCACCCTCTTGAGCGCGCACACGGCCGGCACGAGCGGCGTGCCCGAAACGCGCCTCTACTTCACGGACGTCAATGGCGATGGTCACGCCGACAAGCTCTTCTGGCGCCCGGACTATCGCGAGGGCCGCCTTCAGATCTATCTCGGCTCGGCCACGGGTTTCGCGGGCGCGCCCCTCATGGACAACACGGGCTGGAGCCAGTCCGCCAACACCCAGTTCTTCTTCGCCGACCTCGATGGCAGCGGTGCGGCGGACAAGGTCTACTGGAACCACGCCGCGACCGACAGCAACTCCCGCGCCTACCTGTCCCGGTATTGAGTCCCAAAGCCAATCGTTCACGCGACATCCATCCCCAGGGAGAAACCATGTCCAAAGTGCTGCACGGTGTCGGCGCCCTCGCGGCGCTCTTCGTGTCCGTGCCTTCGGTAGCCGCGGCGGCCATCTGTAACAAGTATTGCGATGGCCGGGACCCGGCGCTGTCGCCGACGGATCGCCAACCGGTCACCGCCACCATCCACTCGCGGACCCTCGTCCTGCACTTCGACGATGACGACGCGATGGCGTGGGCGTCCATCGAGAACGGCAACCCGGGTGACGAGGTCTGGCTCGACCGCTCCTTCGATGGGGGACGCTCCTGGGCCTCGGGCAGCAAGCTCGGGACCACGACGACTCCCCAGGGGAGCCGTGGCTGGCGCACCTCGATGTTCAACGTGGACGACTGGGGCGCCCGTGGCGTGGGGGCGATGCGCGCCTGCGGCAAGGCCGGCGACCGGCCCGAGATCGCCTGTACCCCCTGGGCCCGCACCACGTGGAATGCCTGGGACCGGCGCACCGCCGCGGCGACCGCGCTGATGCAGTTCTATGACAACAACACCGGCCTCTTCAGCACCACGGGTTGGTGGAACTCGGCCAACGCACTGACGTCGATCATCGACAACATCCGGGTGTCCGGCATGCAGAGCTACAGCTATGCCATCGCCAACACCTACGACCGCAACCGCTCCGCCCAGGGCGGCAACTTCACCAACGACTACATCGACGACACCGGCTGGTGGGGACTCGCGTGGGTCGCCGCGTATGACCTGACCCACGACCCCCGGTACCTGGACACCGCCCGGGCCGACGCCGATTACATGGCGCGTTATTGGGACAACCTGTGCGGCGGCGGTGTCTGGTGGAGCACGGCCAAGACGTACAAGAACGCGATCGCCAACAGCCTCTACCTGCAACTCACCGCCGCGCTGCACAACCGCATTCCGGGTGACACCGTCTATCTGCAGCGGGCCCGCGCGGAGTGGTCCTGGTTCCAGAGCACCGGAATGATCAACTCGTCGAACCTGGTGAATGACGGCGTCAACCTGAGCACCTGCCGGAACAACGGGGATGTCACCTGGTCATACAACCAGGGAGTCCTGATCGGCGCGCTCGTCGAGCTGTACCGCGCCACCGGTGACAGTGCGCTGTTGACCCGCGCGCGCCAGATCGCGGACGCGTCGACCACGAGCACGGCGCTCAACTCGAACGGAATCCTCCGCGAGCCGTGTGAGAATGGCGGCTGCGGCGGCGACGGCCCCTCGTTCAAGGGAGCGTATGTCCGTGGATTGGGCGCACTCAACTCGCTGCTGTCCGATCATCCCTACACCGCCTATCTGCGCCGTCAGGCGGACTCCGCCTACGCGAAGGATCGCAACACCCTGGACGCGTATGGCCTGCATTGGGCCGGGGGCCTGGACTCCACGGACGCGGCTCGTCAGCACAGCGTCGTCGATCTGCTGAACGCGACGCCCTGAGCCCACGACGCGGCACACGGATGCTGTTGATCTACTGGAACCATGCCGCGACCGACAGCAACTGCCGCGCCTACCTGTCCCGGTATTGAGATCTCCTCCCGTTGTAGGCTGTGGGCACGTGCGAACATCGACACACCCCTTCGTGACGCTGCCTGAGTTCCCTCTCCGGGAGGACGAGCCGCTGGCACGGGGCTTCCTCGCGCTCGGGTTGGGGAGCTTCGAAGCCGCGGCCCGGCACGTCTGGTCTCTGCCCCATGGGCGCAACTCGGACCCGACGGACTTCCGCCTCGTTCTGCCGGAGGGACGAGGCACCAGCGGCACCAAACACGCGCTCCTCGCCGCCCTGGCGCGCGCGCACGGACAGCCCGTCGAGTTGACGCTCGGCATCTACGAGATGCACGAGCGCAACACGCCGGGTGTGGGAGCCCTCCTGGAGCGCGAGGGTCTGTCGGGCATTCCCGAGGCGCACTGCTACCTGGTCGTGCGGCACCAGCGCCGCGTGGACCTCACGCGCGAGGAGCCCGCCAGCGAGTCCACGGCCGCCCTGGCGTGCTTCTTCGAGGAGGGTCCACTCGCGCCGGAGGACCTTGGTGCCCCCCTGGAGGAGCGGCTCCGTGCCTTCGTGCGGAACTGGGCGAAGAAACGAGGCCTGGACGCCGAGCGGGTCTGGCGCACGCGGGAGGCGTGCCGCGCCGCATTGGGACGCTGAGAGAGTGCGTCAGGCGCCGACGAGGCCGCGTTGGAACTCGTTGATGTCGCCAATCAAGTCCGAGGCTCCCTTGACGACCCGGGCCGTGCCGAGAATGGCCTGGAGCGGACCCGTGATGCTGTTGAGTCCGGGGAACACGCCCGCCACGTCCAGGCCGAGCTGACCGGCCGCCAGGGCGATGTTGAGCGCGTCCTTGGGCTCGGCCTTGATGGCGTCCACCAGGTCCTTGGCGCTGCCAATGGCGCTCACCCCGTTGACGATGTTGCCGAGCAGCGGCACCGACCGGAGGCCCGCCTTGGCGCCGAACTTCGCGGCCTCCGTGGCGATGCGCTCCTTGAGTTCCCCGGGCAGCGCGTCCACGAAGCGGCCGAACATCCGCGTGAGGTTCTCGATGCCCTGGCTCCCGAAGGGCAGCTCCTGGCCCGCCACCTTGAAGTGCTCGCCCTGGCCGAGCAGCGCCGTGCCCGTCTGGGCAATCTCACTGAGCGCCCCGCCGATGTCGCCGCGTCCGAGCTTCTCGGCCGCCTCGAAGATGTTGGTCACCGCGCCCGAGTCCACCATGGCCGCGTTGAGCTCGTGGTCCTCGAACAGTCGGCCGATGCTGCCCGGAATCTTGGACAGCGAGTTGAGGAAGGCCTTGGCCGCCTCGGGGGCCGTCTCGGCGATGGTCTTGCCCGTGGTGGCGATACCGGAGAGGAAGCCGCTCACGTCGCCGCGCTGGAGCGCGCCGAACGCATCCCCCAGCGCCTTGCCCACCTGCTCGTTGCCCAGCAGGCTCGCCGCCGCGGCGAGCGTGTCTCCGGCCCATTCCGGCACGTGGAGCTTGTCGGCCAGCGCGCCCACCATGCGTCCGCGCAGGTCCGGCGGGATGTCCCCCAGCGCCTTGCCCAGCGAGCGCAGGGCCTCGCCCGGCTTGCCCTGGGCGAACTGGGCTCCCGCCTCCATCACGTCGAAGGCCGTGCCGCCCAGCGCCGCCACGTCCGCGCCGCTCTGGATGCCGAACGGCTTGAGCTTCTCCATGAAGCCCGCGTTCTGGGCGAGCGCATGGGCCGCCGCGTCCCGCACCGTCGCGTTGCCGAGGATCTCCCGGGCCCCCTGCACCAGGTCGCCCGACATCATCTTGTTGAAGGAGGCGTGCAGCTCGGGGTTGGTGACGAGCTGGTGGACCAGATCCTTGTCGGTGAGCAGCGAGCGCGCGATGCCCGAGAAGGCGTTGTCCGGCAGCTTCGCGGCCGTCGTGGTGATGGCCTTCTCGACGATGGACGGCGGAATCTTCCCCGCCGCATTGCGCAGGTTGGTGATCGCGGCCTGGAAGTCCCCCTGGCCCAGTGCCTGACCCGCCTTGAGCAGATCCGGCAGCCCCTTGCCCGCCTGGATCAGCTCGGACGGGGTGATGCCCAGCGCGGTGATGTTGTTGCGCAGGCCCTCGGGCAGCTTGCTCACGAGCCGCTCGCCCAGCTTGTTCAGCAGCTCCGGCGCCGCCTCGGCCGCCTTGCTCAGCGCGTCGATGCCCTCGTTGATCTTCCCATCGGCGAACGACCGCGCCGCGTCGAACAGGTGCGGCGCGGCCGCCCCCGCCTCGACCAGGTCCTTGGGCTCCAGGCCCGCCTTCGCGAGCATGCCCTGGACTCCCGGATCCTTGCCGATGGCCGAGAGCGCCGCGTCGCGCGCGGCATCGTTGCCCAGCAGGCCACGCAGGCCCTCCATGCGCGTCTGCTCATTGAAGAGCTTGCCCACCTGGGAATGCAGGTCGCGGTTGGTCACCACCTGGCGCAGGAAGGCGTCGTCCGTCAGCAGCGACTTCGCCGCGCCGAGCTGCGGCGGCAACTGCTGCGCCAGCCCCTTCATCGCCTGGGTGGTCAGGTCCGGCGCCGAGATGGCCGCTTCGCGCAAGCCGTTGAAGGCCTTGCCCCAGTCTCCCTTGGAGGCCGCGTCCGCCGCCTCGTACAGGTGAGGCAGCGCCGGACCCGCCGAGCGCAACTGCTGCTCGGTGATGCCCAGCTTCTGGAACTGCGCCTTCACACTCTGGGGCAAGGCATTGACGACCTTCTCGCCAATCTTCGCCGCCAGTCCGGGCGCCGCCTGCACCGCCGCCTGCACCGACTCCAGTCCGCCCTTCACATCCCCCTGCTGGATCTTCTCGAACGCCTCCAGCAGCTTGGGCGCCGCTGCTCCGGCATCCACCAGGTCCTGCGGCGTCAGGCCAATGCGCTCCAGCTGCCCCTTCACCGTCGGGTCATTGCCGATGGCCGAGAGCGTGGCATTGCGCGCGGCGTCGTTGCCCAACAGGCCGCGCAGGCCCTCCATGCGCGTCTGCTCATTGAAGAGTTTGCCCACCTGGGAATGCAGATCGCGGTTGGTCACCACCTGCCGCAGGAAGGCATCGTCCGTCAGCAGCGACTTCACCGCGCCGAGCTGCGCGGGCAACTGCTGCGCCAGCCCCTTCATCGCCTGGGTGGTCAGGTCCGGCGCCGAGATGGCCGCCTCGCGCAAGCCATTGAAGGCCTTGCCCCAATCGCCCTTGGAGGCTGCGTCCGCCGCCTCGTACAGGTGGGGCAGTGCCGGACCCGCCGAGCGCAACTGCTGCTCGGTGATGCCCAGCTTCTGGAACTGCGCCTTCACACTCTGGGGCAAGGCATTGACGACCTTCTCGCCAATCTTCGCCGCCAGTCCGGGCGCCGCCTGTACCGCCGCCTGCACCGACTCCAGCCCGCCCTTCACGTCCCCCTGCTGGATCTTCTCGAACGCCTCCAGCAACTTGGGCGCCGCCGCTCCGGCCTCCACCAGGTCCTGCGGCGTCAGGCCAATGCGCTCCAACTGGCCCTTCACCGTCGGGTCATTGCCAATGGCCGAGAGCGTGGCGTTGCGCGCGGCATCGTTGCCCAACAGGCCGCGCAGGCCATCCATGCGCGTCTGCTCATTGAAGAGCTTGCCCACCTGGGAGTGCAGATCGCGGTTGGTCACCACCTGGCGCAGGAAGGCGTCGTCCGTCAGCAGCGACTTCGCCGCGCCGAGCTGCGCGGGCAACTGCTGCGCCAGCCCCTTCATCGCCTGGGTGGTCAGGTCCGGCGCCGAGATGGCCGCCTCGCGCAGGCCGTTGAAGGCCTTGCCCCAATCTCCCTTGGAGGCCGCGTCCGCCGCCTCGTACAGGTGCGGCAGCGCCGGACCCGCCGAGCGCAACTGCTGCTCGGTGATGCCCAGCTTCTGGAATTGCGCCTTCACGCTCTGGGGCAGCGCGTTGACGACCTTCTCGCCAATCTTCGCCGCCAGTCCGGGCGCCGCCTGTACCGCCGCCTGCACCGACTCCAGCCCGCCCTTCACGTCCCCCTGTTGGATCTTCTCGAACGCCTCCAGCAGCTTGGGCGCCGCCGCTCCGGCGTCCACCAGGTCCTGCGGCGTCAGCCCGATGCGCTCCAGCTGCCCCTTCACCGCCGGATCATTGCCCACCGCGCCCAGCACCGCGTCGCGCGCCGAGTTGTTGGAGAGCAGCTCGCGCAGGGCCCCCGTGTCCGTCGGGTTGCGCATGAGCTTGCCGAACGAGTCGTGCAGCCCCGCGTTGGTGATGAGCTCGCGGGCCACCCGGTCATCCGTCAGCAGCGACCGGCCCAGCCCGGGCGGAAGGTTCTGCGCCAACCCCTTGAGCGCCTTGGTGGCCACCTCGGGCGCGGCGAACGCCGCGTCGCGCAGGTGCCCCAGCGCCTGCTCGGGGTGTCCTTGCACCACGGACTCCGCCGCCTTTTGCAGGTGCGGCAGCGCCGGACCCGCCTTCTGCACGTCCTCCGCCGTCAGGCCCAGCTTCTCCAGCACCTTGCGGTCCGCGGCCGCCGGCGCCTGCGTCGGCGCCAACGCCGGGGTGGACCCCAACCGCTGCTGCTGCTGGGCGGGCGTCATGCCCCGCTCGAAACCATCCCGCCCCTTGGGCTGCTGCGGCTTCACCTGGTTGCGCGTCGGCACGGCCGGAGCCGCCGCGGGCCGGGCCGGTCCCTGGGCGGGCTTCGCCTCGGAGGCCCGGGTGGAGGCTTGGGGCTTGGAACCACCGGCCTTGTCGATCGCCATGATGCAACCTCTTGAAAAGATAGGGGCGCCCACCGGTCAGCCCGGCGGCGGGATGTATCCAAAAATACCGAGATGGTGGATTATCGAATCTCGAGAGCCGGGAGTTGCGCCGGGAGGATCAGCGCTTGCCGCCCGCGGCGATGCCCTGGTTCACCTGCTCCAGGGCCTTCTGGGTGAGTTCGAGCGCTTTGGCCTTGTGGCCGCCCTTGTCATCGGGCGCGGCGTTGAGCGCGGCCAGCGCATAACGCAGGTGGACGAGGGCCTCGTCCAGCTTGGGCTGCCCCTCGGCGAGGGCGTGCTGGGTGAAGCCACCGAGGAAAAAGGCGACGAGGGCGGCGAGGACGGTGCGGCGCATGGAAACCTCTCTGGGGTGGGACAGCGGACGACGGGTTGTAGGAACTTCAGTGTTCCAGACAGGCAATCCCACTCGGACGCAGATTCACGCGCACGGGCCAACGACGGACGGGACCTTTGAGACGTTCACGGCCGAACAGGCTGGTTCCACTCCCCCCGAGGGGCTCGGCAAACCCTTTGCAGAGGAGCGCAGCACACTGAAGGAGCGTGCCATGCGCGGAGTCATCACTGGACGAGAGGTGCTCGAGAACCTCGGCATCATCTACCGGGAGTTCGGAGCGGCCTGTGTCATGCGATGTCTCTGGGTCCTCGCCCGGGGTCGCAGTACCACCTTCCTCGAGGTGGCGTGCCAACCCGGCCTCAAGCAGACCCGCTACTCCTAGGACTCGTCGTCCGGCTTGGCGGGAAGCGCCGGGTTCTTCTGGACGTAGGAGACCTGGGGACTCGATCCTCCGCGCCCCGGATGAGGCCCACCGCGCTCGGGCCGATCGCCCCGGCGGTCCATCGGACGCCCCCGCGGGCCCGGTGGCTGCGAGGAGCGCGGACCCGAAAGCCCCGCCTGACGCTGAGCGTCTCCGTTGCCACGTGGAGGGCGATCGCCTCGCGGAGGACGCTGCTCCCGCGAGGGCTGCCCGTCACGCGGCGGCCGCTGCTCCCGAGGACCCTGTTGCTGCTGCTGGAAGGGCTGCCCGTCGCGAGGAGACCGCTGCTCCCGAGGCCCCTGTTGCTGCTGCTGCTGGAAGGGCTGCCCGTCGCGCGGCGGCCGCTGCTCCCGGGGACCCTGCTGCTGCTGGAAGGGCTGACCCTCGCGCGGCGGCCGCTGCTCCCGGGGGCCCTGCTGCTGCTGCTGGAAGGGCTGCCCGTCGCGAGGAGACCGCTGCTCCCGAGGCCCCTGCTGCTCCCGAGGCCCCTGGTCGCGCCAGGGCCGGGAACCCTCCGCCTCCCGGCGCGGCGGGCGATCCCCCGGGGGACGAGGACCCCGGCCCTCCTGCGAGCGTGGACCTCCCGAGAAGCGCCGCTCGCGCGAGGGCTCCTGGAAGCGCCCGGTGGGCTCGAAGTCCGGCGTCAGCTCGCGCTTGACGTAGGCCCGCCAGATCTCCGCCGCGTCGCCCGCGCGCGCGCGCAGGCTCGGGTCCACCGCCTCGAAGTAGCGGCGCAGGTTCTCGATGTCGCGCTTGAAGAAGAACTCGGCCTGGCTGTTGGCCGCCGCGCCCACCACCTGCGGAAGGTCGATGATGGTGGCGCCCCGGTTGCCCAGCAGGATGTTGAACGCGGACAGGTCGCCGTGGATCAAATCACAGCACAACATCCGGATGGCCTGGTTGCGCAGGTCGAAGTAGAGCGCCGAGGCCTCCTCGGGCGTCAGCTGCGCCTCCTCCAGCCGCGGTGCCGGGTGACCCTCCAGGTCCAGCACCAGTTCCATGAGGAGCACGCCCTCGTAGAACATCACCGGCCGGGGCACGCACACGCCCGCCGCGTGCAGCTTGAAGAGCGCCTCCACCTCGGCGGTCTTCCACGCGTCCTCCGCCGCCGCCACGCCGAAGCGGCTGCCCTTGGCGATGGCGCGCGCGGTGCGGCTGTTGCGCACCTGGCGACCCTCGCGGTAGCCCGAATTGTTGCGGAAGTTGCGGTGCTCGCGCTCCTTGTAGATCTTGGCGGCCACCACCTCGCCGCCATGACGCACAAGGTACACGTCCGCCTCCTTGCCACTCTTGAGGCGGCCCACGACTTCGTCAATCACACCATCGGTCAGCAGGACTTGGAGCGCTTCGTTCATTCGTTTTCGCGGCGAAGGTCCCTGGGTTCTATCACGTCTTTCCGGGTGGCTCAGCCCACTCGTGCACGTACTCCCTCGGACGCTCCCTCGATGGGCGGGACGTACGGCCAGTCAGCCAGCGCTCCCTTGCCTGCCTCCCGTGAGAGGTAATCCGCGGCGATGTTGGCGCTCTCCATGATGGTGAGCAGGCCACTCCCCGGGTGCGTGCCCCCCCCCACCCAGTAGAGGGACTCCACGCTGGGGCTCTTCACATGGGGGCGCAGCGGCCCGAGCTGCATCCAGGTGTGGGACAGGTTGAACACCGCGCCCCGGAAGACATTGAAGTCGTCCCGCCACGTCTCCGCGGTGAAGTAGCGCTCGGCGCGGATGTGCTCACGCACCCCCTTCAGGCCCACCTTTTCCAACATCGTGGGCAGGCGCTCGCGCAGCGTGCGCTCGGTGGCGGCCCAGTCCACGGGGCGCGAGGTGTTGGGCGTGGGCACCAGCACGTAGAGCGTGGAGTGGCCCGCGGGCGCCCCGCTCTTGTCCGTCACGCACGGGTTGCACACGTAGAAGGGCGGATCCTCCACGTCCACCTCACGGTCCTCCAGCGCGTCCGCGTCGGTGCGCCGCGCGCTCTCGGAGAGGTAGATGAGGTGGTGGGGCAGCTCGTCGTAGACGCGGTCCAGGCCGTAGTAGGCCATGAAGGTGCTGCACGAGTACTTCGCCTTCTGCAGCGCGGCGTCCGTCAGCCGGGTGCCCGCGCGAGACTCGGAGGGCACGAGCTGCTGGGCCGCGTAGGGCAGGTCCGCGTTGACCACCACCGCGTCCGCCTCCAGCCGCTCGCCGCCCTGAAGCCGCACGCCCGCCGCGCGGCCGTACTCCACCAGCACCTGCTCCACCGGCGTGCCCAGGCGGAAGGTGGCGCCCAGGTCCTCCGCGCACTTCATCATCCCGCGCGACAGGGCCCGGAAGCCTCCCTCCACGTGCCACACGCCAAAGGCCAGCTCCAGGTAGGGAATGACGCCGAACACCGAGGAGCAGTTGGTGGGGTGCAGCCCCAGGTACTTGGAGGGGTAGGCCAGCGCGTAGGTGATGCGATCGTCGTGGAAGAAGCCGTCCAGGTGCTTGTAGAGCGTCTGCCAGGGCTTGAAGCGCAGCGTGGGGAACAGGCGCCAGGGCGCGTAGTAGCCGAGGCTGTCGGCCGCGGTGGCCATGAACTTCTCGTAGGCGAGCGGGTACTTCTCCCGGCCCTCCTCCAGCCAGCGGCGCAGCGCGGGGGCCTTGTCGGGGCCGAACTTGGAGACCTCGCGCTCCATGCGCGCCGCGTCACGCGTGGTGTCCAGGTGGGTGCCGTCCCAGAAGTGCACCCGGGTGTTGGTGTCCAGCGGCACCAGCTTCACGTAGTCGGAGATGCGCTTGCCCGCGCGCGTGAAGATGCGCTCGAGCACCCCGGGGAGCTGGAGGATGGAGGGCCCCGTGTCCAGCGCGTACTCGCCCGCCTCCCCGAGGGTGAGCCCCTTCATCCGGCCCCCGGGCACCGGGTCCTTCTCCACCACGGTGACCTTCAAGCCCAGGCCCGCGAGGTTGATTGCCGCCGACAAGCCTCCGGGCCCCGCTCCCACGACGATGACGTGACGAACCATGTCCCACACGATGCCTGGAACCCAGGAGAGTTCCAGCCCTCCTGACGGGCGAGCTCCATCGCCGCCCTCCACCTGACACCCAGGGTACGGACTCCGGCCCTCCGGACGTTGTCCCGCACGGATGAAAAAGGCCGTCTCGGGTGTCATTCTCCAGGCTCTCAGGGCCCTCCGGACAGGCGGTGGCTCCCTCGCCATCCCTCAGCCGGTATGGGCTCGGCCAGGGCCCTGGAGCGCCGCCCCCCTGGGGCTCCCCGTCCCCACACGCAGAGTGATTACGCATGGAACGGGCCCGGGGGCTGGCGCCGAGCGGCCCTCGCGTCAGGAGCCCTCGCGAAAGGAGGCGAGCTCGCGCATGGAACGGCTGCTCACCGTGCTCTCCCAGGGCTACCTGGCGATGAACAACCTCACCGGGGCGCTGGGCGCCTGGCTCGTCCACCCGCCACGGCCGCGAGCACGGGCCCGCTCGCAGCCGGAGCGCTCGCACCCCCGCGAGCCCGCCGTGTCCCACGACAGGGGACAGCGGGCGTCGGTGCTGGAATTGCTCGTGGAGCAGAGTGGGGACGCCATCATGATGGCGGACGAGCGGGGGGTCATGCGCATCTTCAACGCGGAGGCCGAGCGCCAGCATGGCGTGTCGCGCCGGGAGGTGCACGCGCGGGACTGGACGGACACCTTCGGCCTGCTCACCATGGATGGCCACCCCATCCCCCTGGAGGAGCTGCCGCTCTACCGCGCCCTCAAGGGCGAGCACGTGAGGAACTCGCGCTGGATGGTGCGCCGCCCGGACGGCACCGTGCGCATCCTGAGCGGCACCGCCTTTCCGCTCCACCACCCGGATGGCTCGCCCGCGGGCGCCGTGCTCACCGCGCGCGACGAGACCGAGCGCCTGGAGATGGAGCGCCGATGCGCCGAGTCGCTCGAGCGGCTGCGCCGGACCGCCGAGTTCCGCGAGCGCTTCCTCGGCATCGTCGGGCATGACCTGCGCAATCCCCTGGGCGCCATCGACCTGTCGGCCCGCGTGCTCGACCGCTCCGGCCACCTGGACGAGAGCGAGCACCGCATGGTGGGGCGCATCCGCGCCAGCACCGAGCGGATGACGCGGATGATCGGCGAGCTGCTCGACTTCACCCGCAGCCGGCTGGGCGGCGGCATGCCCGTGCATCCCCAGGTGGCCGACCTCGCCGCCATCTGCCGCGAGGCGTTGGACGAGGTGCGCATGTCCCTGCCCGGAGCGCGCGTGTGCCTGCGCGTGCTCGGGCACGGCGCGGGCGAGTGGGACGCGGGACGGCTGAGCCAGGTCATCTCCAACCTGGTGAGCAACGCCGTCCACTACAGCCCCAAGCACAAGCCCGTGCGCGTCACCCTGCGGGGCGAGGGCGTGGAGGACGTGGTGATCACGGTCCACAACCACGGCCCCCCCATCCCCCCGGAGCTGCTGCCCGTGCTCTTCGAGCCCTTCCGCCGCGGCCCCGGCAGCGGGCCCTCCAACCGGGACGGGCTCGGGCTCGGGCTCTACATCGTGCGGCAGATCGTGCTCGCCCACGGCGGCCAGTTGGAGGTGAGCTCCAGCGCGGACAAGGGGACGACCTTCACCGTACGGCTGCCCCGCATCCATCCCCACCTGCCGCCACCTCCCTTGGGTTGACGCGTCTGGCCACTGGCTGGTAAGTGCTCACTTAACACCCAACCCGCCAGGAGGATCCAAGTGCACGCCTTTACCCTCAGCGCGGTCAGTCTGCTCATCGCCCAGTTCATCGTCATCATCGGCCTGTCACGGCTGCTGGGGCGGGCGGGGCGGTGGATGGGCCAGCCGCTGGTGATCGCCGAAGTGCTGGCCGGCATCCTCCTGGGCCCCTCGCTGCTCGGGTGGCTGTGGCCCTCGGCCATGGAGACGCTGTTTCCGGTGAGCTCCATGCCGGTGCTCAAGATGCTCAGCCAGGTCGGGCTCATCCTCTTCATGTTCCTCATCGGACTGGAGCTGGATCCGCGGCTGCTCAAGGGGCGGGGCCACGCCTCGGTGGTCATCAGCCACACGAGCATCGTGGTGCCCTTCGCGCTGGGCGCGGGAGCGGCGCTGTGGTTCTACCCGCGGCTGAGCGACCCGTCGGTGCCCTTCAGCTCGTTCGTGCTCTTCATGGGCGTGGCGATGAGCATCACGGCGTTTCCGGTGCTCGCGCGCATCCTCACCGAGCGGCGGCTGATGCAGTCGAAGGTGGGCGCGCTGGCCATCACCTGCGCGGCGGTGGACGACGTGACGGCGTGGTGCCTCTTGGCCTTCGTCGTCTCCATCGTGCGGGCCACCAACCTGGCCGAGGCGGCGGTCACGACGGTCGTCGCGCTGGGCTACATCGCCTTCATGCTGGGCGCGGTGCGGCCCTTCCTCGCCCGGCTGGGCGCGCGCGTGGCCAGCCGCGAGGGGCTCAACCAGAACGTGATGGCGCTCACGCTCATCATGCTGCTCGCCTCGAGCTTCGCCACGGAGCTCATCGGCATCCACGCGCTCTTCGGCGCCTTCCTCTTCGGCGCCATCATCCCCAAGGAGGGAGGCCTGGCCGAGGCGCTCGCGGAGAAGCTGGAGGACGTGGCGGTGGTGCTGCTCTTGCCGCTCTTCTTCGCCTTCAGCGGCCTGCGCACGCAGATTGGCCTGCTCAACAGCACCGACCACTGGCTCATGTGCGGCCTCATCATCCTCCTGGCGTGCCTGGGCAAGTTCGGCGGCAGCGCGGTGGCGGCGCGGCTGACGGGCTCGAACTGGCGCGAGGCGGGTGCCATCGGCATCCTGATGAACACGCGCGGGCTGATGGAGCTCATCGTGCTCAACCTCGGCCTGGACCTGGGCGTCATCTCGCCCACGCTCTTCACGATGATGGTGGTGATGGCGCTGGTGACCACGTTCCTCACCACGCCGCTCTTGCGCGTCATCTACCCGCCGGAGCAGCTCGCCCTGGAGCGTGCCGTCACGCCCGCGCCGCTGACGCTGCCCACCGTGCAGCCCTTCACCCTGCTCATGTGCGTGTCGCATGGTCAGGCGGGCGCGGGCATGGTGACGCTCGGGCGGGCGCTCACCGGAGGCACCGAGGCGCCCAGCTCGCTCTATGCCCTGCACCTCATTCCCCCCACCGAGCGCGCCTCCTTCCACCTGAAGCACACGCCGGAGCCCCAGGTGGAGCAGCGCGCGGGAGAGGAGGGCCCCATGGCGGCGCTGCTCGCGCGCGCGCGGCGCACGGGCCTGGAGGTGCGTCCGCTGTCCTTCGTGTCCGCCGAGCCCGGGCTCGACATCTGCCGCACCGCCGAGGCCAAGCGCGCGGACCTCATCGTGCTCGGCTGGCACAAGCCGCTCTTCGGCCAGACGGTGCTCGGCGGCACCGTGCACGAGGTGATGAGCGAGGCGGCCGCGGACGTGGCGGTGCTGGTGGACCGGGGCCTGGAGAACGTGCGCCGGGTGCTGGTGCCCTACAGCGGCAGTCGGCATGACCGGGCCGCGCTGGGACTGGCGCGGCGGCTGCTCAAGGGCGTGGGCGCGGAAGTGACGATCCTCCACGTGACGTCGCCCACGCCGCAGCCGGGCCGCACGCCGGCGCGGCTGCTCGTCGACGAGCTCTTCCCGGGGGCCTCTGGCCAGGTGCACCTCAAGGTGGTGGCGAACTCCTCGCCCGAGGACGCGGTGCTCGCCGAGGCCGCCCAGGGTGGCTACGACTTGATGGTGGTGGGCGTGGGCGCGGAGTGGGGTCTGGAGGGCCACCTCTTCGGCCTGCAGCGCGAGCGGCTCGTGCGTGACTCGAACCTGTCGATGCTCGTCGTGCGCCAGCCGAGGCCCGCCGAGAAGCCCGCCACCGAGGCCGCCCTGCCCGGCACCAACGCCCCGTCGGCCGAGCCCCTGCGGGCCGGCGGCGGTGCCTCCTGACTCCCGGCACCCGGAAACGGAGCCCCTCCGACACCATGCACCCGGGAGCCACCCTCCGTTTGTTGCGAGTGGACGCGGGCCTGAGCCTGCGTGACCTGGCGCGCCGCATCGGCGTGTCCAGCGCCTACCTGAGCCGCGTGGAGAACGGCGTGGACGCCGTGCCCACGCCCGAGCGGCTCGCCGCCATCGCCCGGGAGCTGGACGTGCCCCCCACGCTGCTCATGGACGTGGCGCACCGGCAGAGCCCCTTCGTGGCCAACTACCTGGAGGAGGTGCCCGGCGCCAGCGCGCTCCTGGTGGACGTGGCGCGCCGGCGCCTCACCTCCGAGCAACTGCTGCGCGTCCGGGCCTTCCTGGACGCGGAGTTTCCCACCCCCGCGCCCTGGCCCGACGTGCCCGCGCCGGCGCTAGGCCCGGTGCTCACCCCCGGCCGCATGGTGCTGCGC
Organism: Cystobacter fuscus DSM 2262; assembly: GCF_000335475.2. Classification (NCBI taxonomy): domain Bacteria; kingdom Pseudomonadati; phylum Myxococcota; class Myxococcia; order Myxococcales; family Archangiaceae; genus Cystobacter; species Cystobacter fuscus. The sequence continues at coordinate 16,485 of NZ_ANAH02000074.1, forward strand.
CTGACGTGCTCCGCGCTGGAGGACGCGCTGGACGTGGCGGCGGGGCGGCTCGCCGCGGACCTGCCCGGGGTGAGCGCCTCCCATCTCGTGGTGGAGCTGCGGCGGCGCGAGGCCGAGTCCTCCAACGCCGTGGGCAACGGGGTGGCGGTGCCCCATGCCTTCGTGGAGAACACCCCACCGCTCGCCGCCCTCGTCACCCTCGCCCAGCCCCTGCCCGACGAGACGCCTGACGGCGTGCCCCTGCGGCTGCTCGTGGTGCTCGTGGACGGAGAGCAGCGCACGCACCGGCTCATGCGGCTCGCCCACGTGGCCCGGCTGGCGAGCCATGGTCTGGCCGAGCGGCTCTCCGACGCGGAGCAGCCCTCCCAGGTGCAGTCGCGGCTCGCGGAGCTGGAATCCCTGCGCTGAACGCCGGCGCCCCTACTTGCGCGACACACCCCGCCACCGCTCCGCCGCCCCCACCTCGTCCTCGGGCCCCGCGGCCTGCGTGAACGCGGTACGCGCGGGGCCCTCCTCCCTCCGGGGCTCCTCCCGCAGCGGCTCGCAGTGCGTCCTCACCACGGTGTACAGCCGGTCGAGGTTGAAGGGCTTGCGCAGCACCGCCTGCACCTCGGGCAGGCGGATGTGCTCATCCACGGAGAGCAGGACGATGGGCACCGAGCGCAGCGTCGGCTCCTGGCGGATGAACCGGATGAGCCGCGCGCGCTCCATCTCCGGCAACGTCTCGTCCAACAGGACGAGCCCCGGCCTCCCCATCCGCGCCAGCGCCTCGAGCGCTCCCTTCGCGCCAATCACCGCGGCCACCCCATACCCCTCGAACTCCAAGGCCGCCTGGATGGCCTCGAGCACGTCGAGTTGGGCTTCGACCACGAGCACGGATGCGCAGGCAGGAAGCATGGAGACCGCTCACTTTCAGCGGAAAAAACGGGAAGGGTAGGACAGGCCGACCAGCCTGCAACAGCACGTGTCGAAAAGCCAACGATTCGAGACCCTGGCGATGGCGACTCCGGCGACATCACCACAGCTTCATCCACTGAACGAACACATGCCATCTTCGTGCCCGGGCCCGCTTCCCCCCGAGCCATCGAGGTAGGCACTGCGGTGCTGGACTGCATAGGATGAGAGGCCGATGGCGCCGCCCCCCGCTCGCGAAATCCTACTCTTCACGCTGGAGTCGCAGCGCTACGCGCTGCCGCTGGAGGACGTGCGAGAGCTGGTCCGGGCCGTCCGCCTCACCCCCCTGCCCCGGGCGCCCTCCGTCGTGGAGGGCCTGTTCAACCTGCGCGGAGAACTCATCCCCGTGCTGGACATGCGCCGCCGCTTCCGATTGCCCGCCCGCCGACTCCTGCCCTCCGACCACTTCATCATCACCCAGACGGGGCCCCGCGTCATGGCGCTGCGCGTCGATCGCGCCGAGGGCATGCAACCCCTCGAGCCGGGCGACCTGGACACGACGCCGCGGGAGCTGCCCGGCGTGGGCTACGTGGCCGGGGTGGTGAAGCGGCCCGACGGGCTCGTGCTCCTGCATGACCTGCGCACCTTCCTGTCGGAGGCGGAGGCACTCGAGCTGGAGGACGCGCTCACGCAGGAGGGTGCCGCGCGGTGAGCGACTCCACGCCCCCCTGGCGGCATTGGGGCTACACCGCGGTGCTCGAGTTCGTCGCCGCGCGCGCCGGCCTGCTCACGCCCAGCTGCCTCGCGGCCGCCCTGGAGGGCATCGACCGGGCCATGGCCCGCGCGGGACTCGCCGAGGACTTCACCGCCTACCTGCCGCGGCTGGAGGCGGATCGCGCCGCCCTGGATGATCTCCTCGTCGAGCTGACCGTGGGGGAGACGTACTTCTTCCGCAACCCCGAGCACTTCGACTTCCTGCGCCAGGAGGTGCTGCCGGACCTGCGCCAGCACCGGGGCGAGGGGCACGTGGTGCGCGGGTGGAGCGCGGGCTGTTCCTCGGGCGAGGAGCCCTACTCGCTGGCGGTGCTCCTGATGAAGGAGGGCCACGAGCGCATGGAGGTGCTGGGCACGGACGTGTCGCGCGCGGCGCTCGCGCGCTGCGAGGAGGCGAGCTACGGCGAGTGGTCCCTGCGCGGCCCGTGGACCGACCACATGCGGCCCTACCTGCACCCGGACGGCAAGCGCTACCGGCTCGCCCCCGAGGTGCGCTCCCACGTGCGCTTCGGCTACCTCAACCTCGCCGAGGACTCCTGGCCCTCCACCACCCAGGGCGTGTGGGGCATGGACATCATCTTCTGCCGCAACGTCCTCATCTACTTCAACCGCCCCACCATCGAGGGCGTGGCCCGGCGGCTCCACGCCACGCTCGCCGACGGCGGCTTCCTCATCACCGGCCCCTCGGATCCCCCGCTCAACGGGCTCGCCCCCTTCGAGACGATCGTCACCGAGTGGGGCATCGTCTACCACCGTCCGGACGCGACCCGGCCCACCCGGCTGCGCTCCTTCCGCCACACCCCGCTCCAGGTGGTGCCGCCCGCCTCCGACTTCCCTCACGCCCCGCCGCCCGCCGCGGCGCCTCCCCCGCGCGCCGAGCCGACCCCCGCCCCGACTCCCCTTCCCGCCCCGCTCCCGGCGCCCTCCGCGCCGCCGCCTCCCGCGGCCCCCGGGGGCGGCCTGGACGAGGCCCGACAGGCGCTGGCCCGGGGGGACTGGCGCGAGGCGGCGCGGCTGGCCGCGGCGATGCCGGACGACGCGGAGGCCGTGGGGGTGACGATCCGCGCCCTGGCCAACTTCGACGCGCCGGCCGCCCTGCGCGCCTGTGCCGAGGCGAGCGAGCGCCACCCGCTGGCCGTGGAGCCGCGCTACCTCGAGTCCCTGGTGCTCCTGGGCCAGGGCAAGCTGCGCGAGTCCGAGCGCGCCGCGCGCCAGGCGCTCTACCTGGAGCCGGGACTGGCGGTGGCGCACCTCATGTTGGGCCACATCCTGCGGCGCCAGGGCGAGCTGACGGGAGCACGGCGCGCCTTCTCCACCGCCGCCGGCCTGTGCGCGGCGCTGCCTCCCGAGCAGCCCGTGCCCCTCGGCGATGGCGAGCGCGCCGACCGGCTCATGCGCGTGGCGCGCGAGGAACTCCAGCGGATGGATGACTCCCAGGAGAAGGGCTGATGCCTGACGACGAGTACATGAAGCAGCGCGGGCTGGACTGGGGCGCCGCCTACCGGAGGCTGGCGCGGCTCGCCACCGCGACCGAGGCCTCCCTCGTGTCAGATCCCGAGCAGGAGCAGGCGGTGCTCGACGAGCGCGCGCGGCAACTGTCCCGCACCGCCACGCCCACGGCCGCGCCGGGCCACCTGCTCGAGCTCATCCTCTTCCACGTGGACGAGCAGGACTACGCGCTGGAGACGCGCTTCGTGCGCGAGGTGTTGCGCTCCTCGGAGCAGCGCGTGCTCCTGCCCGGCGCGCCCCCGCAGCTGCGCGGGGTCACCCTGCTGCACGGCGAGGTGCTCGCGGTGGTGGAGCTCGCGCCCCTGTTCGGCCGTCCCGCGCCCACCCAGCACGGCCCCGTGCTGGTGCTGGGCCCGAGCCGCGCGGAGCTGGGCCTGCGCGTGGACCACGTGCGGGAGGTGCTCTCGCTCACCCGCGACTCGTTCCTGCCGCCTCCCGCGGCGCTCAGTGGACAGGATCGAACGCTCGTGTCCGGCATCACCCGCGAGGGGATCATCGTGCTGGAGGGGGAGGCGCTCTTGGGGGATGGTCGCCTCTTCTTCGACCTCTCCGAGGAAAGGGTTACATGAGCATCGGGAAGAAGATCGCCCTCGGCTTCGGCCTGTCGCTGCTGGCACTGCTCGCCGTGGCCTCGGTGGCCTACCAGGGCGCGCAGCAGATCACCCAGACGACGACCCTGCTGCTCGAGAGCCGCGAGCAGGCCCGCCTCATGCGCGAGATCATCGCCAACCTGGTGGACACCGAGACGGGCCAGCGCGGCTTCTTGCTCACCGGAGACACCAGCTACCTGGAGCCCTACAACCAGGCGCGCAAGAACCTGGACGCCAACATCTCCAACCTGCGCGACTACCTGCGCGACGAGCCCGGACAACTGGCCCGGCTCGCCCGGCTCGAGCCCCTGGTGAACGACAAGCTCGCGGAGCTGGCGAAGACGATCGGCCTGCGTCAGCAGGGCCAGGCCGACGCGGGGCTCGCGCTCGTGCGCTCCGGCCAGGGCAAGGAGGGCATGGACCGCATCCGGGAGATCCTCAACGAGATGTTGCGGATAGAGGATCAGCGCTGGGTGGACAACGAGCAGCAGGCGAAGGAGAGCGCCCAGCGCAGCATCTGGGTGCTGGCGGTGGGCACGCTGCTCGGCTTCACCGTCGTCGGCCTGGGCAGTTGGCTCATCACCCGGAGCATCACCGGCCCCATGGACAAGCTGGTGGCGGGCGCGGATCAGATCGGCCGCGGCAACTTCGCCCACCGCATCGACGTGGTGAACGACGACGAGACGGGCGAGCTCGCCGCCGCCTTCAACGCCATGGCCGAGCGGCGCCAGCAGGCCGAGGCGCAGCTGGCCAGACAGGCCGCGGAGCGCGAGCACACCCTGCGGACGGTGGCCGATTTCGTCAACCAGCTCGCGGGCACCACGGCGGAGATATTGGTGAGCACCACCGAGCAGGTGGCCGGCGCCCAGGAGCAGGGCAGCGCGGTGGCCGAGACGGTGAGCACCGTCGAGCAGATCGCCCAGACGTCCGAGGAGGCGGCGGGGCGCGCGCGCACGGTGAGCGAGTCGGCCCGCCACGCCGAGGAGGTGGGCCGCAACGGCCGGCGCGCGGTGGACGAGGCCGTCACCTCCATGGTCGCCGTGCGCGAGCAGGTGGAGTCCATCGCCTCGCGCATCCTCGCCCTGGCCGAGCAGGCCCAGGCCATCGGCGACATCATCACCACCGTCAACGACATCTCCGAGCAGACGCACATGCTCGCCCTCAACGCCTCCATCGAGGCCAGCCGCGCGGGTGAGCACGGCCGGGGCTTCGCCGTGGTGGCCGCCGAGGTGAAGGCGCTCGCGGACCAGTCCAAGAAGGCCACCGCCCAGGTGCGGCAGATACTGGGGCAGATCCAGAAGGCCACCCAGGGCGCGGTGATGACCACGGAGGAGGGCACCAAGAGCGTGACCACCGCCACGCGCGTGGTGTCCCAGGCGGGCAGCACCATCCAGACGCTGGGGGACCTGCTCGGCCAGGCGTCGCTCACCGCGGCGCAGATTTCCGCCTCCGCCAACCAGCAGGCCACCGGCATCGGGCAGATCCGCCAGGCCATGCGCGACGTGAGCCAGGCCACCCAGCAGACGCTCACCAGCACCCGCCAGACCGAGCGCGCCATGCAGGACTTGAACGGCATGGGCCAGAAGCTCAAGAGCCTGTTGAGCGAGTACGGACGCGCCGCATGACGATGGACCGCGACCGCCTCGCCCAGGCCCTGATGGCCACGTTCCTCGAGGAGCTCGAGGGACACGTGGCCGCGCTGAATCGGGACTTGCTCGCGCTGGAGAAGGCCACGAGCCCCGCGCGGGCCGGCGAGCTGATGAACTCCCTGTTGCGCACGGTGCACAGCGTGAAGGGCGCCTCGCGCGCGGTGAGCGTGGGCCTCATCGAGACGGCGTGCCACCGGCTGGAGGAGGTGCTGGCCGCGGTGGACAACCAGGGCCCGGCCCACCCGGAGCTGATGGAGCTGTGCTTCGCCACCGCGGACGCGCTGGACGACGCGGGGCGCCGGCTCGCCACCAAGCAGGACTTGAAGGGCACGCCGCTCGAGGAGCTGCTGCCCCGGCTGGAGGACGCGGCCCAGTCCCCCGAGTCCCTGCGCGCCCGGGCGCTCGTGCCCACCCCGCCAGAGCCCGCTCGCCCAGCGCCCGCCACGCCTCCGCCCGCCTCCGTCACGCCCGCGCCCTCGCCCGTCACGGCGCCGCCCCCGCCGGAGTCCTCCGCACCGGCCGCGGAGGGGCTGCCGGTGCGCGTGTCGGCGCAGAAGCTGGACGCGCTCCTGGCGCGCAGTGGCGAGCTGCGCGTGGCGGGACTGCGGCTCGAGGGCCGGGTGGAGACGCTGGAGGCGGTGGGCGAGGAGCTGACCCACCTGCGCCAGCGCCTCACCGGCGCGGAGGCCCTGGTGGCGCGGCGGCTGGAGACGCGGCTGGCGCAGCTCGGCCGGGCGCTCGCGGCGGACCGGCGCACGCTCACGCAGGCCGCGAGTGGACTGGACGAGGAGGTGCGGCGCGCGCGCACCCTGCCCTTCGCGGAAGGGTGCGCGGGCCTGGAGCGCAACGCGAGGGACCTGGCGCGCGCGGCGGGCAAGCAGGTGCGGCTGGAGGTGCATGGCGGCGCGCTGGAGCTGGATCGCTCGCTGCTGCAAGGGCTGCGCGAGCCGCTGCTGCACCTGATGCGCAACGCGGTGGCGCACGGCGTGGAGACTCCGGCCGAGCGGCGCGAGGCGGGCAAGCCCGAGGAAGGCGTGGTGACGCTGACGGCGCGGCTGCGCGGCGGGCGGGTGCAGGTGGTGGTGGAGGACGACGGGCGGGGACTGGACGTGGGCGCCATCCGCGAGAAGGCGCGCGCACGCGGGCTGCCGGTGTTGGACGACGCGGGCGACGTGCGGCTCATCTTCATGTCCGGCCTGACCACGACCGAGGCGGTGACGGCGGTGTCCGGGCGCGGGGTGGGACTGGACGTGGTGCGCTCGCAGGTGGAGGCGCTGCGCGGCAGCGTGGACGTGTCCTTCGTCCCCGGCCAGGGCACGCGCTTCGTGATGGACGTGCCCCTCACGCTGAGCACCCTGCGGGTGTTGCTGGTGCTGGCGAGTGGCCAGACGTTCGCCGTGGCGGGCGAGAGCGTGGAGCGCCTCTTGCGACTGGATCCCGGGGACGTGCGGCGCGTGGAGGGCCGGCAGCTGTGGGCCGGACCCGAGGCGCTCCTCCCCCTGTCCACGCTCGCCCAGGTGCTGGGCCTGCCCGCGGGCACGCCGCGCCCGCACCCCAGCGCCCTCTTGCTGTCCGCGGGGGAGGTGCACGCCGTACTGGGCGTGGACGAGGTGGTGGCCGAGCAGGAGGTGCTCATCCGCGGCCTCGGCCCGCGCATCCGCCGCGCGCGCCACGTGTCCGGAGTGGCCGTGCTGCCCGATGGGCGCCTGGCCCCCCTGCTCAACGCCCCCTCGCTCGTGCGCGCCGCCGAGGGCCGCACCGCCTCCGTGGGCCTCTTCCCCGTCGCCGCGGCGCCCACCGCCCGCCGCCGCGTGCTGCTCGCCGACGACTCCATGACCACGCGCGCCCTGGAGCAGAGCATCCTCGAGGCGGCCGGCTACGAGGTCCTCGCGTGCTCGGACGGCCAGGAGGCGTGGGAGCGGCTCCAGGCGGAGGGCGCCGACGCGCTCGTCTCCGACGTGGAGATGCCCCGCATGGACGGCTTCACCCTCACCGAGGCGGTTCGCGGCTCCCCGCGCTTTGGCCGGCTGCCCGTGGTACTCGTCACCGCGCGCTCCTCCGACGAGGACAAGACCCGTGGGCTCCAGGTGGGCGCCAGCGCCTATCTCGTCAAGAGCGCGTTCGATCAATCCCATCTGCTGGAGACCCTGAGACAGCTCCTATGAAGCCCGACAAGCTCCGTGTCGTCGTCGCCGAGGACTCGCCCACCGCCCGGCGCCTGCTGGTGGAAATCCTGCGCGCGGACCCCACCTTCGACGTGGTGGGCGAGGCGAAGGATGGCGTGGAGGCGCTGGAGCTCACGCGCCGCCTGCGCCCGGACCTGGTCACCATGGACATCCAGATGCCGAACATGGATGGACTGGAGGCCACCAAGCGCATCATGACGGAGGTGCCCACGCCCGTGGTGGTGGTGAGCACCCTGGTGGAGCGCGACATCCAGACGTCCATGACGGCGCTGCGCTCCGGGGCGCTCGCGGTGTTGCAGAAGCTCGTGGGGCCCCAGGCGCCCGACTTCGACGCCGAGGCGCGGCGGCTGCGCGACACGGTGAAGGCCATGGCCGAGGTGAAGGTCATCCGCCACTGGCCCAGCCGCGATGGCGCCCCCACGCCCCGCGCGCCCCTCGTCACCGCGCGCCGGCGCAAGCCCGAGGTGGTCGTCATCGCCGCCTCCACCGGGGGCCCCGCGGCGCTGCACCGCATCCTCTCCGAGCTCCCCCCGCACTTCCCCCTGCCCATCCTCGTGGTGCAGCACATCGCCCTGGGCTTCGGCAAGGGCATGGCCACCTGGCTCGACAGCGTGTGCAAGCTGGAGGTGAAGGTGGCCGACGACGGCGAGCCCCTGCGCCCGGGCGTCGTCTACATCGCGCCGGATGATCGCCACCTGGGTATCCGGCCCGACAAGCACGTGGAGGTCTCCACCGCCGCGCCCGTGGGGGGCTTCCGGCCCTCGGGCACGTGGCTGTTCCGCTCGGCCTCGCGCGTCTATGGCGCGGGCATCGCCGCCGCCGTGCTCACCGGCATGGGCCAGGACGGCCTGGATGGCCTGCGCGAGGTGCACGAGACGGGCGGCTGGGTGATGGCCCAGGACGAGGCCACCAGCGTGGTGTACGGCATGCCGGGCGTGGCCGTGTCCGCCGGCGTCACCGACGAGGTGTTGCCCCTGGACAATTTCGCCCGCCGCTTGCGTGAGCTGGCGGGCATGACGGAGGGCGAGTAGCCCGGGGGAGTTGCGGATTCCACCCCCGGTCCTTACGTACCTTCGCGCGCTTGCCCGCCAGTCCGCTCTCGGCCTGGACTGCATTCCTTGGGCGTGAAATGAAGAGACTCTCCCCCTTGCTGGTTGTGGCGACACCATGAGCCCTCCCCCCTCCGGATTCGAACTGGCTTTCAGGGCCCAACCGGACCCGGCCTATCTCCTGGACGAAACGGGGCGGGTGCTGGCATGCAGTGATAAGGGAGCGCTCGTCCTCGGCATGCCCGCCGAGCTGCTGATCGGCCAGCCCTGGGCCCGGCTGGCCCCCCTGCTGGAGGAAGGCGCCCGCCTGGAGGCCGCGTGCGGCACTGCCCTGGCGCAAGGCAGCGCGCCCGTCCTGCAGGCCGTCTGGCCGAGCGCCTCGGGCGGCCCCCGGCCCCACAGCTTCAACATCACCGCGGTGCGCGAGGCGGGCACTCCGCCCCGGCTGCTGGTGATGGCGCGTCCGCTCACCGAGGCGGAGACGGTATACGCGCGCGCCCTGGGCCTGGAGCAGGCCGCGCGCGCCGAGGTGGAAGCCGCCGAGCGCCGCCAGTCCTTCCTCTACCAGGCGATGACGACGCTCTTCTCCCACGCGCCGGATCCCAAGGGCATGTACACGCTGCTCGCGCATCTGGCGGTGCCGGACCTGGCCGACTGGTGCATCGTGGACGCGGTGGAGCAGGGCCCGTGGGTCACCCGCGCCGCCGTGGCCCACCTGGACCCCACCCAGGGCGAGCAGGCCCGCGCGATGAGCGCCCGCTTCGAGCGCCGGCCCGCGCAGGTGGGCGTGCTGCGGGTGCTGCACACGGGCGAGTCGGAGCTGGTGTCGGCGGTGACGGACTCGCTCCTGCGCGCGGCCGCCAGCGAGCCCGAGCACCCGGAGATGCTCCAGCGCCTGCAGGCGTGCTCGTACATGATCGTCCCGCTCAAGGCGCGCGGGCACACGCTGGGCGCGGTGACGTTCATCTCCAGCACCTCGGGGCGCCGCTATGGCCCGAGCGACCTGGCGCTGGTGGAGGACCTGTGCGTGCGCGCCAGCCTCGCCATCGACAACGCGCGCCTGGTGGGTGAGTCGCGGCGGGCCACGCGCGCGCGCGAGGACTTGCTCGCGGTGGTGTCGCACGACTTGAAGAACCCGCTGGGCGTGGTGCAGCTGGCCTCGGCGCTGCTCATGCGCGGGGCCCAGGGCAAGCCGGGCGGCGAGCAGGTGCAGAAGCAGGCCAGCCGCATCCAGTCGGCGGGCGAGCGCATGGCGCGGCTCATCTCGGACCTGCTGGACTGGGGCCGCATCGAGGCGGGCGGGCTGCCGCTGGAGCCGTCCGAGCAGGACGTGGCGTCGCTGGCGAGCGAGGCACTCGAGAGCGTGCGTCCGCTCGCGGAGGCGCGCGGCCTGAAGGTCATGACGCAGCTGGCCGAGGACGACGTGCGGGTGCGCTGCGACCGGACGCGGGTGCTGCAGGTGTTCGGCAACCTGTTGGGCAACGCGGTGAAGTTCACCCCGGAGGGGGGCGAGCTGCTGGTGGGCGCGCGGGTGCAGCGCGGCGAGGTGCAGCTGTGGGTGCGCGACACCGGCGCCGGCATCCGCCCCGAGGCGCTGCCGCACATCTTCGAGCGCTACTGGCAGGCGAAGGAAGCGGAGAGCCGGGGCACGGGCCTGGGGCTCTACATCGCCAAGGGCATCGTCGAGGCCCATGGCGGCCGCATCTGGGCCCAGAGCGAGTGGGGCAAGGGCAGCACCTTCACCTTCACCCTGCCCCTGGCCGACCGCGCCGCCGCCCTCAACAACACGAGCGTCTATTCGGCGGGCTAGACACTCCGGGCTAGAGTGGGGGGCGCCCTATGCGCACCCCGCTTGCCCTGCTCCTGGCGCTCGCCGCCCCCTTCTCCGCGTCCGCGGGCGATGACGTCACCGCCCCCACGCCTCGTGCCCATGCCCCCGCACAGCTGCGCGCCGATGTGGGTGTGCTCTCCACCGGCCTCGTCGGCACGGGAAGCGCGTGGGCGGACACGATCACCGCCCAGGCCCTCTCGGGCCACGTGCTCTTCGGCGGACTCACGCTGGAAGGCGCGCTGCTGTCGCTCGTGCCCCTGCGGTCCGGCCGCACCGGCGCGAGCCTCACCCTCACCGCCCGCGTGGGCTACACCGGCGAGCTGTGGAGCCTCGTCGGCGGCCCCGTGGTGAACCTCGGCTATGGCTCGCGGCCCGCCGTCCAGGTGCTGCCCTCCCTCCAGGCCATGCGGAGTGTGGGCCCGGTGAACCTGCACGCCGGGCTGTTGGATCTCCACGGCCTCGTGCCCGCCCACCTCGGCGCCTCGTGGAAGGGCGTGGGCCTGGCCTATGTGCTGCCCGTGGGCGCGCGCGCCTGGGCCGCCATCCCCCTCACCTCCACGCTGGCCCTGCGCCTGGAGGGATTCTTCTTCCAGCTCACCGGTTCCCAGTCCGCCTTCCTCACCGTGGGCCTCTCGGCCCGCCCCCCTGCCTCCACCGGAGTGTCGCCATGAGCCGCCGTGCCCTGCTGTTGGGCCTCTCCCTCCTCGCGGGCTGCACCGGGCGGCCCTCGTTCGATCCCGCCACCATCAACGCCGCGCCCATCGGCCAGGGCCTGCCCCGCGGCTTCCTCCTGGGCGCCTCCACCGCCAGCCACCAGGTGGAGGGCAACAACCAGAACGACTGGACCGACTGGGAGACGAGCAGCTACCCGGACGGCTCACCCCACATCCACGACCGCAGCGTGTCCGGCATCGCCGCGGACTCGTGGAACCGCTTCGACGAGGACATCGCGCTCCTGAAGAAGCTGGGCGCCAACGCCTACCGCTTCAGCGTCGAGTGGAGCCGCCTGGAGCCCGAAAAGGGCCAGTGGAACACCGAGGCCTTCGAGCGCTACCGCCAGTGGGTCCGTGCCCTGCGCGCCAACGGCATCGAGCCCAACGTGACGCTGCACCACTTCACCCTGCCGCGCTGGGTGTCCGCCAAGGGCGGCTGGGAGAACCCCACCACCGTGGAGGACTTCGCGAGCTTCTCCGGCAAGGTGGCCGAGGAGCTCGGCGAGCAGGTGGACTGGTGGGGCACCATCAACGAGCCCAACGTCTACGCCGTGTTCGGCTACATGGACGGCGTGTGGCCCCCGGGCAAGCAGAGCACGGGCATCGCCGCCGAGGTGCTCGCGCGCCTGCTCGAGGCCCACGCCCGCTCCGCGCAGCAGGTGCGCGAGAACGACACCTGGGACGCCGATGGCGACGGCAAGAACAGCCTCATCGGGCTCGTCCACCACGTGCGCGTCTTCCAGCCGGCCACCGGCTCCACCACCGACACCGTGGTCACCGGCCTCACCGACTCCTTCTTCAACCAGAGCGTCACCGAGGCCCTGCGCACCGGTCACATCTCCATCCTCGTGCCCGGGGAGATCTCCATCGAGCGCGACGTGCCCGGCCTCAAGGGCTCCGCCGACTACCTCGGCATCAACTACTACACGCGCGATCACGTCCGGCAGGACTTCTCCCCGTCCTTCTCCCACAAATACGTACCCGAGGACCGCGAGACGAATGATCTCGGGTGGGAGATCTACCCCGAGGGCCTCTACATGTTCCTCAAGCGCTACGCGAACCTGGGCATGCCGCTGGTGGTGACGGAGAACGGCATGGATGATCGCACCGGGGAGCGTCGGCCCTACTTCCTGCGCAGCCACTTGTACGCGGTGGAGCGGGCGGTAGCGGAGGGCGTGCCGGTGCGCGGATACTTCCACTGGAGCCTCATGGACAACTTCGAGTGGGCCGAGGGCTACGAGCCCCGCTTCGGCCTGTTCCGGGTCGATTGGACTGGGGGACGAGATCGTCAGGTGACTCCCGCGGTGGAAGCCTTCCGCGACGTGGCGCGCAACCTCGGACTCACACCCACTCCCTGATGGCGGCAGGGCGAAAATCCCAGTAAGAACGAGGACACAGGAGCGACACCATGGGCGTGATCCAGTTCATCGATGAGTTCCGCGAACTCCACACCAAGGCGCGGCAGGGAAAGCTCGCGGAGCTGGAGCGGCCCGCCTACGTGGCGGCGCGCGAGCAGTTCGCGCGGGCGTTGCTCAACGCCCAGGGCCTGATGCTCGACGGGGCCGAGGCCCGGCGCCACTACCGCGTGGCGCACCAGTTGCCGGTGGAGTTGCAGATGGCCTACGGCAACGTGTGGACGAACACCCTGGACCTGTCGGCGGGTGGCTTCTCGGTGATGCTGCCGCACGCGGTGGACGTGAAGGAGCGGCCGAGCGCCCTGCTCTACCTGCCGGACGGCACGACGCTGGCGGGCACCGTGCGCGTGGTGTCCCAGTTCCAGCGGGCCGACAAGCACCGCGCCTCGTTCGCCTTCCTGGATCTGACCGAGCGCGAGTGCGATCTGCTCGAGGGATTCCTCATCGACTTCGCCCTGGAGCGCGTGGGTATCACCCCTCCGTGAGCCGTGGCTCGCGGTCCCTGTCTCCCTCGAGCCCCGGAGTCCCGGAATGAGCCCCAATCAATGGGTGGAACAGTTCCGGCGCCTGCACCAGCGGGCACGTCAGGGGCAGCTGTCGGAGAGCGAGCAGCGCAACTACCAGGCCGCGCGCGAGTACTTCGCCCGGGCGCTCACGGCGGCCCAGGGGCTGAGCGTGCCCGCGAGTCACTCGGCGCGCCGGATGTTCCGCGTCGCCCAGGGGCTGCAGGTGGACCTGACGTTCGCCGCGGGCGCCGTGCGGGCCGTGACGCTGGATGTGTCGGTGGGCGGCTTCTCGGTGATGATGCACAAGCCCCCGTCCGAGACCGAGGAGCCTGGATTCTCGCTGCGCCTGCCGGGCAATCAGGAGCCGGTGGTGGGCCGCGCCAGACAGGTGTCGATGCAGCGCAAGCTGGGCACCCACCGCGTCTCGTTCAACATCCTCGGCCTGTCGGAGAAGGAAGAGCAGCGCCTGGAGTCGACGCTGTTCGACCTGGCGCTCGAGCGCATCAAGTAGCCCAGGGAGGGGCCCATGAGCGAAGCCCACACCGATGCCATCCTCGTCCTGGTGACGGCGCCCACGGCGGACAAGGCCGCGGAGCTGGCCCGCGCGCTCGTGGAGGAGGGGCTGGCGGCATGCGGCAACGTGGTGCCCGGCCTGCGCTCCATCTACCGCTGGGAGGGCAAGGTGCACGACGAGCCCGAGGCGCTGCTCGTGCTCAAGTCCCGCGCGCCCCTCTTCGAGGCGCTGCGCGAGCGCGTCGTGGCGCTGCACCCCTATGAGTGCCCGGAGGTGCTGCGGCTGGACGTGGCGGCCGGCCACGCGCCCTACCTGCAATGGATTGTCGACAACGTGCGCGCCGGACCGTGAGCGTGTCGGTCAGGACGCGTCCATCGCCCTCGCCACCGCGAAGCTGTCCTCGAAGAGCCGGTAGCGGACGCTCAGCCCGTCCCGCACCCTCAGGTGCTGGGCGAACTCACTGTCGATGACCCTGCCCGTGCTCCTGACGCGTGACGACAGGGCCCCCAACACCACGGCCTCCTCGCCCTCGACGACGAGCGAGCGGAGCTCGAAGCGGAGCGGCTCGATCTGCTCCCGAAGAGCGCGGAAGAAGTCCGCGACGCCCACGCGCCCCTTTCGTCTGCCTATCCAGGGGACCCGCTGGGTGTCACCTGGGATGTCCCAGTCGACCTCCTCGCTGAACAGCGACGCGATGACGTCCGGCTCGCCCCCGCGCGCAGGTGCTCGAGATAGGCATTGGCGAGGGCGCGGGTCCTCGCGTGCACCGCGGCTTCACCCCGGAGCAGCCGCACGCGCACCACGTCCTCTCGTGAGCCAATCCCTCAGCTGAAGGTCGTGGTCAGGCTCAGCGGGCCGGCGGGGACGCCCACGTCGAGGCCCGCGGGGTTGTCCGAGGGCGTCTGCCAGGCATTGGCCTCCGTCACCGTCTTGCCCGTGGCGTCGTTCGAGATGGACATGCGGCCATTGTGGCCCGCGGGTTCAATCTGGCTGACGTCATAACCGCTCCAGCCCGTGCCGGCGTTCGCGAACGTCGCCTCGCCCCAGGTCTGGCCGGAGTTCGCGCCCGGATTCGCCGTGCCGTCCTTCGACACGCACCACGCGACACTGCTGTTGTTGTCGAACGCCACGGTCTGCGATTGACCGGGCTGCAGCGTGAACGTCTTCGGCGTGCTCTTGTCGAAGTACTGCCCGCTGTTCGGACCGCCGTCCTCGCCCGTCTTGTTCCAGAGCGTGACGGTCTGCGGCTCGTTCGTGTTGTTGGTGAACGTGTTGGTGTACTTGAACTGGTCCTTCTGGCTCGGGTCGATGAGCTGCATGTTGCTGTTGTACGGCGAGCCGACGTTGTTCTTGGCCAACCACGGCGTGCTCGGATCCACCTGCTCGGTGGACCCGGCCGAGGGCGGGCCAAACCCCGGACCCGCGTCACTGTCGTAGGTGGGGTGCGTCGGGCTGCTCGGCGTGTTCGAGGGGGCGACCCCCTGGGGCGGGGGGGCACCCTGGGGCGCGGGGGCACCCACCTCGGGTCCGGCGGCCAGGTCCTGCGGCGCCTCGAACGAATCGCCCCCCTGCAGCTCACTCAGCAACTGCGTGAGCTCGCCCAGCATCTGCGTCAGCTGCTCGAGGTTGCCCGGTCCCTGCTCGAAGGAGTCGGACAGGAAGTTCTGCCACACGTCGTTCACCGGCTGCGGCTCGGGGGGACGCGCCACGCTCTCGGCCGGAGAGGAGACCTGCTTGCTGTTGGAGGTGCTCCAGAGGGGAGAGGAGTACTGGGGGCGGTTGACCGAGATGGACATGTTCGAATCCGGGAGACCGAAAAGGGGAGGGTGAGCGCGAACAGAGCAGGACACGTGCCAACGCCCCACCCCCGCCGCTCACGAGGACACGGACTCCCCTCTTCTCGGGAAATCAGTCACTTGGACTGAGAGCCCCGCTCCCCCGCCCCACCCCGGCGTCGCGCGGCGGGATGACGGCATTCACCACCTGGTGTCTGGAGTCATCACCCGCCCCGCAGCACGTCGAGGATGACGGCGTAGTGCACGGAGGCCCCCGTGATGACCATGAGGTGGAAGATCTCATGGTAGCCGAAGAGGGTGGGACGGGGATCCGGCCACCGGCGCGCGTAGACCCCGGCGCCCAGGGCATAGACGACGGCGCCGAAGACGAGCCACCCGACGCGCACGGGGCCGATGACTTCGGGCAGCCGCAGCATCACCGGGACCGACACCGTCCCCAGCACGACATAGAGCACGGAGCGCAGCCCTCGCGGCCCGGAGTGGCCCAGCAGCGAGAGCCCCGCCCCCGTGAGCGCCGCGATCCACATCACCCACAGCATCCGAGGGCCCCAGCCCCCCGCCGCGTCCAGGACGGCGATGGGCGTGAAGGTGCCCGCGATGAGCATGTAGATGGCGGCATGGTCGCACCGCTGGAGGCGCTGATAGGTGACGGGGCTCCAGTTGGGGCAGTGGTACGTCGCGCTGACCCCGAACATCAGCACCAGGCTGGCGCCGAACACCAGGCCGGCCACGTGCCGCGCGCCCTCGGCCGGGGCCTGGGCCAGGAAGAAGCACCCGGCGAGCGCCGCCACGAACGCGAGCGCATGCGACACGCCGCGCAGCAGGGGCTTCACTTCCTCCTCTTCGATCCGGAGAGTCTCGATGCGCTCGGGGGATGCCATGACCTTTTCGTACCGCTAACAGGTCACCGCCATGTCACCGCGTGGCCCGCTCCTGTCCAGGCGCGGACGTCTGGCGCCAGGGTCTGCCGCCTCGTGCACACTGGCGCGGCGGTAGGGCCCGGCGAGGCGAACGTGCTATCCCCATGGCGCTCGGCTGGCCGCTGGGCTCAAGGATGCTTGTACTGGGTGATATCGAAGTGGGTGTAGTTCCGATCGAGGTACATCTCGTTGACGTGCGCCGTGAGCAACTCGCACATGTCGTTGTGATTCTTCGTCTTCCACTCGGCGGTGTTCGCGTCCATCAGACGGCACTCTCCGTCCGTCTTGTGCAGACCAATGACGTGTCCCCCATCCGGACCCTTCAAGCCAATCCGGTAGAAGCCATTCGCCGCGGTGTTCGTCTTGACATGATCCGTGAAGCCGTTGGCGAACTCCTTGAAGTCGTGAACCTGAGTGCCCGGCAATCCGCCACCACGCGCCGTCCGGAATTGATCCGTCTCCACATTCAGCGCGGCCTGCTTCTGTTGGAGTTGCGAGACGGCTCCCGGCAATGCGGCGTTGATGGCGCCGGCCTCCTGCCGCAAGGCCGCTTTCTGGTTCTTCAGCAGGACCTCCTTGCGCAGGGAAAGCGTGTCCACTCCCGCTCGCATGGGCTGTCCCGCCCGCATTTCCTTGTCCGCGTGCTCCAGGAACTTGTCGTTCCTGCGAAGCTGCTTGTTCATGTCCTTCTGCAGGGCCATCATCGACTTGGCATCATCCGCCGCGCCCTGGATGTCATCGGCCTGAGCCATGATGGCATTGTTCTTCTGCTTGATCTGGTCTCCATGCCGCATCTCGGCCACTTGAGCATTGGCGAGCTTGCCCACGTCGTTCTGGAGCACGGAGCCAAAGGCTTTCGAGGCATCGGCCTGGGAGTTCTGGGCCCCCAGCCGGATCCACTCCGCCGTCATGGCGCTGCACACGCCCTCCCTGGCCTCTTCTGGAATCTTCAGCCCGCCTTGATCCGTGTACTGAAGGATCTCCGCCCCCGGAACCTCCTGCTTCATGTTCTCACAGGCTTGCTTGATGAATTCCTGCGGCGCCCGCTCCATGGAGGGGACGTGAACGCCCTTGCGCAGCTCCGCGAGGGCGGCGGAGGTCGAATCCTGAGCGGCGGCGTGGCCCGAGGGCTTCGCGCCATACCCCAGCGAGGAGCGGCGCGTGTTCATCGCGGCGGCCGTTTCCCGCGAGGGGGGCGGGCTGTGGGCGGCGGGGTTCTGGGCCACCGGCTTCTGGGCGCCGAGCTGGTCCTTGTGCCAGTTGGCGGCGACCTGCGGCTGGGCGGGCGTGGCCGCGGCCGAGCCAGCGGCCCCGTTCGCGACGCCGCTCTTCGCGGGACCCGTCGGGCTGGCCGGCTGGCTCGTTCTCGCCGTGGTGTGTGCTGCCTGCGCGGGCCTGTTGTTGATGGGGCCAATGGGCATTCAGGTCTCCGGGACAGTGCATCGGCATCAGTCCAGCGCGACAAGCTGGTCAAGAAGCCGTCACAGGATACCCGCCTTCAGGCGCGGATGCCTCCCCCCGCCCGATGACGTGGGAAACCGGCTCACTCCACCCGGGCGGGCCGCAGGGGCAGCTCCAGGGTGAAGCGGGCCCCGCCGCCCTCGCGCTGCTCGGCCCACACGCGGCCCCCGTGCGCCTCGGCCGCGCGGCGCGCCACGTACAGCCCCAACCCCAGCCCTCCGTAGGAGCGCGAGGACACCGCCCGGCCGAAGCGCTCGAAGATGCGCTCGAGCTGGTCCTCCGGAATCCCGATGCCCCGGTCCTCCACCACCACCCGCGCCCCCCCTCGCTCCGCCCACACCCGCACCTCCACCGGACGGCGCGCCCCGAACTTGAAGGCATTGGCGAGCAGTCCGGACACCACCTGCTCCACCCGCATCCGGTCCCACTCGCCGACGAGCCCCGGAGTCACCTCCACCCGCAGCGCGCAGCCCATGGCCTGGGACTCCGCCTCGAAGCGCTCCAACACCTCGCGCACCACCTCGCCCAGGTCCATCCGCTCGGGTGACAGCGACAGCTCGCCGGTGGACAGGCGCGACACGTCCAGCAGCGTCTCCACCAGCGTGCCCAGGCGCCGCACCTGACGCAGGCCCCGATCCAACCGCTCCACCATGTCCAGGGCGGACTCGCGCCGCGCCCGCTGCACCAGCGAGCCCAACTGCAGGCCCAGCGAGGTGAGCGGGGTGCGCAGCTCGTGGGACGCCACGGCGAGGAACTCGTCACGCAGGCGGATGGCCTCCTGGGACTCGTGGTACAGGCGCGCGTTCTCCAGCGTCAGCGCGGCGCGGCGTGCCAGTTCCTGCGCCACGGGCATGTCCCGCTGGCAGAAGCGCGGCCGGCGCCCGGTGGTGCCGAGCGTCACCACGCCCAGCGTCCCCATGCGCCCCACCAACGGCACGTGGATGACGGAGCACAGCCCCAGGGCGAGGATGCGGCGCAGGTGCTCCGGAGAGCGCGCCAGCAGGGCCAGGCGCTCCTCGGGCACCTCCGTGAGCAGCAGCGGCTCGCCGGTGCGAAAGACACAGGGAGGGCCCGAGGGGGCCTCCAGGTCCATGGGAAAGAGCCGGTCCGTCTCGAGTCCCAGCGCCACCCGCGAGGGATCCTCGTGCGCCAGCGCCACCGTGCGCAGGTAGCGTCCCTCCTCGGGGAGGTAGACGGCGCACCAGTCCGCCAGCTCCGGCACCGGCACGCGCGCCACCCGCTCCAGCGTCGACTGGAAGTCCAGCGAGCCCACCAGCACCTCGCCGGCGCGCGCCAGCAGATCCCGATCCCTCGCGGCCCAGGCGCGCTCCTGGCGCAGCCGGGCCTGCTCCACCTCGCGCGCCACCGCGGCCGGCAGCCGGATGATGTTCGTCTTGGGGAAGTAGTCGCGCGCGCCGGCCTTCATCACCTCCACGCCCTCGTTCTCGCCCACGCTGCCGGACACGACGATGAAGGGAATGTCCAGGCCGCTGTCGAGCACGATGGCGAGCGCGCCAGGCGCATCGAAGCCGGGCAGGCTGTAGTCGGAGAGGATGATGTCCCAGCGCCCGGGCACGAGCGCCTCGCGCAGCTCCTCGGCCGACTGCACCCGGAGGATGTGCACCTCGTAGCCGCCATGGCGCAGCTCGCGCTCCACCAGATCCTGGTCGTCCGGGTTGTCCTCCACCATCAGGACTCGCAGCGGTGTCGTCATCCACGCCCCCCCGCGGGCGGCGAGCGGTTGAGCACCAGCCAGTAGACACCGAGCTGACGTGCCGCCTCGACGAACTCGTTGTAGCTCACCGGCTTGCGCACGTAGCTGTTGCAGCCATTGCTGTAGCTCTCCAACAGATCCTTCTCTTCGTCCGAGGAGGTGAGGACGACCACGGGAAGGAAGCGGGTGCGCGGGTTGGCGCGAATCTGGCGCAGCACCTCGTGCCCGTCCAGGCGCGGCAGCTTGAGATCCAACAGCACCAGCGCGGGCAGGGGCTCGCTGGCCCGGTGCGCGTAGGCCTCGCGGGCGAAGAGGTAGTCGAGCGCCTCGACGCCGTCCTCCACCACGGCCATCGGCTGGGTGAGGCCCGCGCGCTGGAAGGCGCGCCGCGTGAGGTCGACATCATCCGGGTTGTCCTCGACGAGGAGAATGGACCGTGGGCCGCTCATGCCTGCGTCTCCTGGAGGGTGAAGCGGAAGGTGGCGCCCGCGCCACGGGTGGCCTGGGCCGAGATGTCCCCGCCGTGCCGGTGGACGACGCGCTGCACCGTGGCCAGCCCGATGCCCGTGCCCGGGAAGTCCGAGGGCTTGTGCATCCGCTGGAAGGGACTGAAGAGCTTGCCCGCGTAGGCCATGTCGAACCCCACCCCGTTGTCGCGCACAACGTACTGGGTCACTCCGTCGACCGTCTCCGCGAAGAACTCGATGTGGGCCCCGGAGCGCTTGCTGGTGAACTTCCAGGCATTGCCCAGCAGGTTCTCCAGCAGCACCCGGAGCAGCCGCGCATCTCCCCGTGCGGGCAGGCCGGGTTGGATGGTGCACGTCACGTCACGCGTGGGCTCGCGCTGGCGCAGCTCCTGGAGCACGCTCGTGGCGAGCGCGCTCAAGTCCACCGGCTCGCGCTGCACCTCGGCGCGGGTGACGCGCGAGAGTTGCAACAAATCGTCGATGAGCTGGCCCATGCGCGTGGCGGCCGCCTGCAGGCGCGAGAGCAGCCGCAGTCCCTCGGACGACAGCTTCGGCCCCTCGTCCTCGAGCAGCGCCTGGGCGAAGCCGTCGATGGCGCGCAAGGGGGAGCGCAGGTCGTGCGAGACGGAGTAGCTGAAGGTCTCCAACTCCTTGTTGGCAACGGTGAGTTCGTGGGTGCGCAGGGCCACGCGCGACTCCAACCGGGCCTCGCTGGCGCGCAGGGCATCCGCCTGGGCGTGCACCTGGGCGAGACTGGTGTCGTACTCCCGGGCCAGGGAGATGAGCTGGCGCCGGCTGAACCAGGCCAGCAGCGTGCCCACCGCGAGCGTCCACAGCCCTCCGACGAGGAGCATGGTCCGGCCCGCGTGCTCGGCCTCGCGCCCCTGGAGGGTGGCGCGCTGGCGCGTCTCGGCGCCAATGGTATCCAGGGTCGCGCGGATCGCATCCATGCGGGCCTTGCCCGCGCCCGAGCGCACCAGGGACAGCCAGTCGCCCCCCTGGTGGAAGAGGGACAACTCCTCAACGGCGAACCGATCCCAATCCCGCCAGCGCTCGCGCAGTTGCGTCATCCAGGCGCGTTGTTCGGGCTCGCCCCCCAGGCTTTGCTCCAACGCATCGACCACCGCGGGGAGCTGCTGCCCGGCCGTCTGGTAGGGCTCCAGGAAGGCGGGTTTGCCGGTGAGGAGGTAGCCGCGCAAGCCCGTCTCCCGGTCGATGAGGAGCTGGCGCGCCCGCTCCAGCCGGGTCAGGGCCTCCTGGGAGTGCCGTGCCCCCTCCTGGGCACGGATGAGGTTGCCCACCGACCACAAGAGGATGCCCGCCAGCAGCAGCAACAGCCCCAACGGCAGCAGGACGGCGCGCAGCAACAGGTGGCGGAAGCGGCGTGGCTCGGTCTGGGGCATCACTCGTCGAAGGCAGAAGGCATGTTCCCGTGAAGGTTGGCGCCCGAAGGACGCCCTTCAACCCACTCCACCGGACACGACGGCGACAGCTCGGTAGGAGGGCCGCTCCGAGGAGCGGGCTCCAGGTCCGGCCGTCCACGGGCCGATCCGACCCCCATCGGATTCAACCCGGGGTGCGCTCGTTCCCACGCGGAGCGCGGGAGGGGAAAGTGACAGGTCGAGCAGAATCCGACATTTCCCTCCCCGCGGCCCCCCCCCTGCCTGGAGCGCGACGTCGCCTGGGGATGTTAGAAGCGGAGGAACGCTTCATTCATGCATTCCATGGAAGGGCCAGCACATGACGCTCGCAAGCCGGGAAGCGCCCTACGGCGCCTGGAAGTCCCCCCTCACCGCCGAGCTCATCGCCTCCCAGTCGCTCTCGCTGGGCGAGGTGGCCGTCGATGGGGAGGACGTGTACTGGCTGGAGGTGCGCGCCAACGAGGGGGGCCGGCACGTCATCGTGCGGCGCACCGCGGAGGGCACGCACGCGGACCTGCTGCCCGCGCCCACCGAGGGCCGCGCGGCCTATAGCGCGCGCAGTCTCGTGTACGGCCGGGGCGGCGGCTCGTTCACCGTGTCCGAGGGGCGGGTGGTGTTCGTCAACCACGCGAGCGGCGGCGCCCACCCGGATCAGCGCCTGTACCGGGTGAACCCGGGCCGCACGCCGGTGCCCATCACCCCGGACACGGGCGGCAAGCACCGCTACGCGGACCTGAGCATCGACCGGGCGCGCCACCGCGTGCTGTGCGTGCGCGAGGACTGGCGCAACCTCCAGGAAGGCCAGCCGCGCATCGCGCTCGTCGCGGTGGACATCGACGGGCAGAAGCAGACGGTGCTCGCGCAGGGGCGCGACTTCTACTCCTCGCCGGTGCTCAGCCCCAACGGGCGGCGCATCGCCTGGCTCGCGTGGGACTACCCGAGCATGCCGTGGGACGGGTGCGAGCTGTGGGTGGCGGACGTGGACGAGGAGGGGGAGCTGCGTCACGCGCGGCTGGTGGCCGGTGGCTCCACCGAGTCCATCTTCCAGCCCGAGTGGTCGCCCCAGGGCGAGCTGTACTTCGTGAGCGACCGCAACAACTGGTGGAACCTCTACCGGCTGCAGGGGCGCAACGTGGTGCCGGTGCTCGAGCGCCGGGCGGAGTTCGGCACGGCCCAGTGGAGCCTGGGCATGTCCACCTACACCTTCATCTCGCCCCGGCACGTGGTGTGCGCCTTCAACGAGCAGGGCCAGTGGAAGCTGGGGCGGCTGGACGTGGTGCTCGGCCAGTTCTCCGAGCTGGCCACGCCCTACACGGACATCTGCCATGTGCGCGGGGGCTTCGCCACGGCGTACTTCGTGGGCGGCGGGCCCGAGCAGCCCGCGAGCGTGGTGCGGCTGGACATGGAGTCGGGCAAGCCCCAGGTCATCAAGGCCGCGAGCACGGTGCCCGAGTCGCTCCTGCCCTACCTGTCGCGCCCCGAGCCCCTGCACTACCCCACCACCGAGCTGGGCGAGTCGCACGCCTGGTACTATCCCCCCACCCACCCGGACTTCCGCGCGCCCGCGGGCGAGAAGCCGCCCCTGCTCATCCTCAGCCACGGCGGTCCCACGGGCGCGGCCTCGACGAAGCTGGACTGGACCATCCAGTACTTCACCAGCCGGGGCTTCGGCGTGGTGGACGTCAACCACCGGGGCAGCACGGGCCATGGCCGCGACTACCGCCTGTCCCTGTACGGCAACTTCGGCGTCATGGACGTGGATGACTGCGCCAACGCCGCGCTGCGGCTGGTGCAGGAGGGCCGCGTGGATGCCCGGCGCCTGGTGGCGCGGGGCGCTGGCATGGGCGGCTACACCACCCTGTCGCTGCTCGCCTTCCGGGACATCCTGCGCTGTGGCACCAGCGTGGCGGGCGTGTCCAACCTGGAGTCCCTGGCGGACAACGCGGAGAAGTTCGAGGCGCACTACCTGGATCAGCTCCTCGGCCCCGTGCTCGAGTCCCGGCAGCTCTTGCATGACCGCTCCCCGGCGTTCCACGTGGACAACCTCAAGCGCAGCCCGCTCTTGTTCATCCAGGGCCGGCAGGACTCGCGGGTGCCCTCGCGGGAGACGGAGGAACTGGTGCGCAAGCTGCGCGCGCACGGGGTGCCCACGGCGCTGCTGCTCGTCGAGGGCGAGGCCCAGGCGCCCCGCGGCACCCCCGAGGCGCGCAAGGCCCTGGAGACCGAGCTGTCCTTCTACGCGCGCGTCATGGGGCTCACCCTGGCCGATCCCCTGGAGCCCGTGGTCATCGAGCCCTCGCCCGGCTCCTAGCCCCCCTGGGCACCGTCCGCCCACGGGCGGGCGGGCGGGCGGAAGTTGTGGTCGCCCCGGGCCATCTCCAGCTTCCCGGGAATGCAATCCAATCCGGTATCGCCATGGGAGTGGGGCCTGTTCGCGGTGCTCGTCCTCGGGATGATCATCGTCGATCTCAGGTCCCATCGCGGCACGCATGCCGAGTCGCGCAAGGCGGCCTATCTCTGGAGCGGCGCGTGGATCGCCGTGGGGCTCGGGTTCGCGGGCTTCGTGGCCTGGAGGCACGGAGGCGTGGCGGCACAGGAGTACCTGGGCGCCTACCTCATCGAGAAGAGCCTCAGCCTGGACAACCTGTTCGTCTTCCTCGTCATCTTCTCGAGCCTCGGGGTACGCGAGGATGACCAGCGCCGGGTGCTCTTCTGGGGCATCCTCGGGGCGCTCGTGTTGCGCGGGGTGTTCATCTTCGTGGGGCTGGAGGCGCTGGAGCGCTGGCACTGGGTGGTCTACGGCTTTGGCGCCCTGCTGCTCGTCGCCGCCTGGCGCGTGGCGCGCGCCCCGCACGGCCCGGGGTCGGGGGACAACAAGCTGGTGACGTGGCTGACGCGGCGCCTGCCCGTGACGCGGCACGCCCCGGACCGGGCCTTCTTCACGCGCACGAAGGACGGGTGGCAGGCCACGACCCTGTTCGTCGCGCTCGCCGCCATCGAGTTGTCGGACGTGGCGTTCGCCATCGACTCGGTCCCGGCCGCCCTGTCGGTGAGCCGCAACATGTTCGTGGTCTACACGTCCAACGTGTTCGCCATCCTCGGGCTGCGAGCGCTCTACATCGCGCTGGCCAGCTCGGCGCACGAGCTGCGCTACCTGCGCTTCGGGCTCGCGGCGGTGCTCGCGTTCGCCGCGCTGAAGATGATCCTCTCGGAGTGGATCGAAGTGCCCCCGCTGCCCTCCGTGGCCGTCATCGTGGTGTGCATCGGCACCGCGGTGGGCTTCAGCCTCCGGGCGCGCCACCGGGACACCCACGGACGAGGGCCCCACGACGGGCAGCACGCAGAGGCCCGGGCGTAGGCCCTGCCCCGCTTGCCCTCCGGACGAAAGGGGGGACGAGCGCACAGGCGCCCTGTCTGTCGGGGGAGGAACACGGAGCAGGGGTTCAGGAGTCTCGCACCTGCCTGGAGGGAGGGGGCGGCGCCGGGGACGGTGGGTCCGCGAGGCATCCGGAGCAACCCAGGTGCAAGCGCGCGGAAGTTGGGTTATTCGATAAGACGATGGCCGCCAGGAAAACCACATCTCCACCGACCCTGGGCGAATACCAGGAGCTGCTGCGCTCCTCGGGGCTGCGCAGCACGGCGGCTCGGATCGCCGTCCTCCGGGAACTTGAAGCCGCCACCACGCCGCTGAGTCACGCGGACCTGGTGGACGCGCTCAAGGACGAGGGCTACGACCGCGTCACGCTCTACCGCAACCTCACGGACCTGACCGAGGTAGGCCTCGTGGTGCGCACGGACCTGGGAGACCGGGTGTGGCGCTTCGAGATCAAGCGCGACACGTCGGGCCACCACGACCCGCACCCGCACTTCACCTGCACGGACTGCGGCGCCGTGTCGTGCCTGCCGGCCAAGTCCGTCCGCCTCGCGCCCACCAAGGGCATGCCCAAGTCCGTGGCGGACAGCACGGTGGACATCCAGTTGCGCGGCCTGTGTGACCGCTGCGGCTAGGCCCGCGCGTCCCTCGCCCCCGCGCGGCCTCCGCCTGTCCGCGTGAAGACGCGGGCGCCCCCCGTGCGCCCGCCGCTCCCCTCCCCCTCCTCCAGAGCAGCTCCCCACGGCCCGCGGCCGAGGGCCCCGTCTCGCGCTCGGCGGCCGCCTCCGGGCGCGTCCGCGCCGTGCCAGCCCGAGCCTCATGCAACTGAGTTGCAGAAGCGGGGGAACCCGGGTAACAGATGCAATCCGATTGCACGAATGCCGGGCGTGTTTCCGGCCGCGAGAGGAGCGTGTGCGGATGGCGATACAGACGAGGCACGAGGAGCGCGAGTCCCGGCAACCGGGGCCACCGCGGGGCGACGATGACCGGCGCGGGGCGCGCGGTGGGCGCCGCAAGCCCAACCCGCTCGGAGCGGCGGAGACGGTGGACTTCAAGGACGTGCAGTTGCTCAAGTACTTCGTGTCCGAGCGGGGCAAGTTGCTGCCCCGGCGCATCACCGGCGTGACGGCGAAGCAGCAGCGGCGGGTGGCCCAGGCCGTCAAACGCGCGCGGCACCTCGGCCTGCTGCCCTACCTCCACCTGGTCGGCTAGCCCGACGCCCCCCTCACCCAGACAGGAAGAGCGCACCATGCCCAAGGGCAACCGAACCATCGTCCACCTCGTCTCGAGCGCCGGCAGCGGCTACGTCTACACGACGACGAAGAACAAGCGGAAGTCGCAGGAGAAGCTCCAGCTCAAGAAGTACGACCCCCGCGTGCGCAAGCACGTGCTGTTCGTGGAAGGCAAGCCATGAGGAGGCGGTCCCGGCGTGGAGGAGGAGCCGGAGTGGCGCCCTCGCCGGGGCCGGGCGCGGCCCGGACGCGCGAGCGCTTCCGGGAGTTCTTGCCCCCGGAGCTCATCGACGTGGCGCCGCCCGGCGAGGACGAGGACGGCGAGGACGAGGCCACGCGTGAGCGGCCCAGACACCTGCGGCTCGTGCGCTCCACGGAGCGCGTCTCCGAGCCGGTGTCCTGAAAGACAGACGGGGGGAGGCGCGGGCTGGCGGGCCCGGGCCTCCCCCCGTTGTGGCATCTGGCGTCCCGCTCAGAACTTCTCGCCGCGCTCGCGCAGCTCCGCGATGACGCGATCAATGCCCCGCTTGTTGATGATGCGGATGCCGTGGGCGCTCACGCGCAGCCGCACGAAGCGGCCGAGGCTCGGCACCCAGAAGCGATGCGTCTGGATGTTCGGCAGCGAGCGCGTCTTCGTCTTGTTGTTGGCATGGCTGACGTTGTTGCCCACCAACGGCCGCTTCCCGGTGACCTGACAGACCTTGGACATGGGTGTGGCTCCTCACCAGCTCGACTTGATGACCCCGGGGATTTCCCCGGCCAGGGCCTTCTCGCGGAACGCGATGCGCGACAGACCGAAGCGGCGCAGGTAGCCGCGGGGACGGCCTGTGAGCGTGCACCGATTCGTCACCCGGTTGGGATTGGAGTCGCGCGGCAGCTTGCCCAGCGCCGTCTGCGCCCGCATCCGCTCATCCATCGTGGCCGCCGCGCGGATGGCCTCCTTGAGGGCGGTCCGCCGCTCCGCGTACCGCTTCACCAGCGCCGCGCGCTGCTTGTTCTTCTCGATCTTGCTCGTCTTCGCCATCCGCTGACCGCCTCCTCTTGGGTCATTGAGGGTCCAGGGCCCCAGGCAGTAACCCGGAACCCCTCCACATGCAACCGAGTTGCATTAGAACACGACCAACACCCGAAAAGAACGCCCCACTCAAATGCAACTTGATTGCGTTTGCATGCTGATGGCATAAGCACGGTGTTTCCGCCGAAGGACCGGAAGTCCGGGAGGATCGCGGTGTCACGAATCGTGTGGAGCGTGGGAGTGGGAGGCTTGGCGTTGGCGCTCCTCGCCGCGCCGTGGCTCAGCCAGCCGGGAGACGGAGTCACGGCCGTGCCGGTGGCGGCGGAGCCCCTACCCGAGCCCGTGGCCCCACCGTCCCAGGCCGCGCCGCCCCCGCCTCCCCAGGCCGCGGACCTCGCGCCCCCTCATCCCGAGTCCGTCGCGGCCTCCGCCGTGCACTCTTCCTCGCCCCTGCTCCCGCCGGAACCCAGCCGCGCCGCGAGGCGCTGGCCGCTGACGTCCCGCTCTCTGCACAAGCTGCCCGAGCAGCGCCAGCGCATCGTGAGCGCGCTGCGCGGCCGCTACGCCACCCCGCTCGAGCGCCGCGACGCCGTGCTCGCCGCCTTCGTGTCCTCGGGCGTGAGCCAGGCGGAGTGGACGAGGCAGGGCCGCGAGGCGCTGGCCACCTGGCGCTCCCGCATCGAGGAGCAGGTGCTGCCCATCCGCGCCGAGTCGCCCCGCTGCTACGCCGCCGGGTGCGTGACGCGCGTCACCTTCCCGGACGCGGCCTCCTACGAGGAGGCCCGCCAGCGCGTCCCCAGGCTGGAGCTGAGCGGCGTGGGGCCCCACATGCAACTGCCCCCCGAGTACCTGCCCTCGGGCGAGGTCTCCGTGTCCTGGGCCGTGCTGCCCCCCGAGCGCTGAGCGGCCATCCCTTTTCCACGCATCACCCAGCAGTCCCCCCACCACAAAGGAGTCGCACCATGAAGAACCTGCTCAAGACGGGCCTGTCCACCTGCGCCCTGGCGATGCTGATGACCGGTTGTGGCACCACGGAGGCCCAGGACGCGGCCGCCATGGAGCTGGCCACCGAGCAGCAGGAGCTCGCCGCTCAGTGTGATCCGGCCGAGACGGAGGAAATCATCGAGCACTCCTGCATCCACGCGGAGAGCGGCCCGTTCCAGGCCGTGACCGCCGCGGCGCTGGGCACCGTGCCGTTCGTGGACGTGAACCTCCCCCACACCGCCTACAACGTCACGCTGCCTGGCAGCTGCGACCAGTACGGCGGCTCGGTCATCTTCACCGCCGAGGAGAGCACCGAGTACGCCTTCCTCCAGTCGCGCTACCAGGGCCTGCGCATCTTCGACGGCACCACCGAGATCGGTCTGGAGTGCCGCTCGTACATCTCGGCCAGCGCGTGCGGCGCGCTCAAGAACATCGCCATCGCCCCGCTCGAGGCGGGCAAGGACTACCGGCTCGAGTTCCGCGCCACCCGCGCGAGCGATGCCCAGTTCACGCTCCTGGTCGAGGAAGCCGCTCACGAGCACGAGTAAGCCCCCATGCGCCTGAACTCCCTCCTGCTGCTGACGGCCTGCGCGGCCCTCACCGCCTGCGACCCGACCACGCCCGAGCCGGACGACCCAACACCCCAACCCCAGGGAGATCCCTGCGCCCCGTATGGACACATCCATCGCGAGGCCACGGGGGACTGGTGCCACTGTGATCGCGGCTACCTCGCGGCCACCGAGCGCCTCGCCTGCGTGGTGGATCCGAACTACGTGCCACGCACGGGGTTCGACTTCGGCGACAAGGGCGAGCACGCCTGCTGGCACGTCACGAATGGCCCCTACGCCACGGTGATGGCGAGCACCACGGCCCAGCCCCGCGTGGACGCCTTCCACACGTTCTACACCGTGAAGCTGCGCCCGGAGGGAGGCCAGTACGTGGGCACCTTCCAGTTCAAGTCCTACGCCACCGGCGACTTCATCGCCTACCTGAGCCACGAGGGCGTGCCCTTCTCCTTCCACGAGGGCACGAAGCTCGTGGAGCCGGCCGCCACCGAGCCCATCCCCCCCGAGCTGCGCGACGGCGCATGCCAGGGGGAGCTGGTGCGGATGGTCGGCTACGAGCTGACGGACAAGGTCCAGTACACCGTCACCGTCGGCCCCACGGAACTCTCCGAGCTCTCCCTCGTCATCGAGCACCTGTAGTCCCCGCGGCATCCGCCGCATCACCACGAAAGAGAACGACACCATGAAGCCGACGCGACACATCGCCTGGAGCGCGCTCCTGGGCATGGCCCTCTCCGCCTGCGGTCCCGCTCCCGATGGCGAGGAGATGGAACTCACCTCTCAGGAGCAGGGACTCGAGGCGGGCTGCACCGCCCTCAGCCCCTCCATCGCCAGCCACTCCTGCCTGCACTCGAACACCAGCGCCGACCACGTGGCCGTGACCGCCACGAGCGGCTCCACCGCCTCGACGCCGTCCCTCACCGGCACCCACAAGCAGTTCGACGTGACGCTGCCCGCCGGCGCCACGGGCACGGTGAAGTTCACCCCGGGCACCACGGGCTCCTGGGCCTTCTACCTGAACAAGAGCATCACCTTCACCGCCAAGAGCGGCGCCACGACGCTCGCCTCCGCCCTGGCCAAGACGGTGAGCACGAGCTGCGGTCTGACGAACTACACCGTCTACAACCTCACCGCCGGCACCACGTACACGCTGGAGCTGGGCACCGCCTCGGGCAACCTCGTGGGCGTCATCCCCGAGCGCGTCGAGGACTACAACACCCGCTACTACCAGGACGCGGACGGTGACGCCTACGGCAACAACAACGTCTCCATCCTCTCCGCCTGCGTGCCGCCGGCCGGCTACGTCACAGCCCGGTACGACTGCAACGACAGCAACGCCAGCATCAACCCCGGGGCCGCCGAGGTCACGGGCAACAGCGTGGACGAGAACTGCAACGGCTCGCTGAGCAACTGATCGTCCCCGAGTGAAGCGCGCCGGGGCGGCCTCCCTCTGCTGGGGGGCCGCCCTGGTCGCGTTCGTGTCCTGTCCTTCACCCTCCCGAGGAGTTCCCAACGATGCGTCGCGCGCCCCTTCTGTCCACCGTGCTGTCCTCCTGCCTGCTGGCCCTGTCCGCCTGTGGCGATGCTCCCCCCGCTCCCGTGAACCCCAACCCGGAGCCGGGTAGGCCCTCGGTGACGGCCACCTCGCCCGCCAGTGGCGACGAGGCGCGGCTCCCCGGGGCCCTCACCCAGGTGTCCCTCACCTTCAGCGGGCCCATGGACACGTCCAGGGGAACGCTGCGGCCCTCCTCCGGGCTGGTGCTCGGCGCGCCCACCTGGTCCGGCAACACGCTCACCGCGCCCATCACGCGCATCGGCCATGACGAGGAGCACACGCTCACGCTCGAGGGCTTCCAGGATGCCGAGGGCCGACCCGTGGAGCACACGCTGCGCTTCCGCACCGGGACGGATCGCCCGCGTCCGGTCGTCACCGCCTCCAGCATTCCGGAGGGCGCCCAGGACGTGTATCCCCTGGAGCTGTACTTCGACCACGAGGCGCGCCGCCCGGGCATCTACCCGCGCAAGCAACTGTCGCTGCGCTTCAGCGTCCCCATGCGCACCACCGACGCCCAGGTGAAGCTGGAGAACCACACCGACCCGAGCATCGCGCCGCGCGTCATCACCGGCCAGTGGCGTGACGAGGGCCGCGAGCTGCTGCTCACCCTGCCCGCGCCCGAGGACGGTGGCCCCGGTGGCGCCACCCTGGAGGAGAAGTCCCGCTACACCCTGGACCTGTCCGCCCTGCGCGGCGCCGAGGTGGGCAACCGGCTCGACTCCGTGGCGTTCCTCGGGGACGGCCGGCTGGACTTCACGACCTCGGAGCGGAACGGAGAGCTGGAGCACGCCTGCACCCACGCGCTCGCGAACGAGGCGGAGGCGATCCAGGCCACGACGGGCGAGGCGCCCCCGTTCGGCTTCGCCCCCCTCACCGACACGGGCCACTCGCGCTACCGCGTCACGCTGCCCGGCGAGCAGCAGCACGGCTATACCTCGCTCGTCTCGAAGCCGGACCAGGACGAGCACATCGTGCTCTACCTCGACCGGGAACTCGCCGTGGGCGCCTACGACGGCATGGAGTTCAAGGACGTCGCCGTGAAGGTCGAGGCCGCCCGGCCCGTGTGCACGGGCATCACCCACGTGGCCTCGTTCGCCGCGACCCAGGGCAACCGCGACTATTTCCTGCGCTTCGGGCCCACGCCGGGCGCGGTGTTCGAGTTCATCCTCGAGCGCCACGCCCACTGAGTGAGCCGGGCTACTCCCACGCCGCGGAGAACGCGGTGTGCCGCCGCAGGTTGACGAACAGCGCGCGGTACACCTGGCTCTCCGCGGCCACCTTCACCCGCGTCCCCTCCTCGGGCACCTCCAGGCGCTCGAAGAGGGCCCCCTCGAACCAGCGCCGGGGCTGAAGCTCCAGCACGAACAGCCCCTCCTCCTCCAGCTCCACCTCGATGGGCACGAAGTCCACCCGCTGCATCTCCACCGGCGCGGGGAAGTCCACCGTCACGAGGAAGGGCACGCGCTGCCCCTCGCGCTCGGCAGTCCCCTCCAGCCACACCGAGTGCCCCTCCAGCGCCGCTGCCTCCGCGCCCAGGGCCCTCGAGGGCGGCTGGAGCAACAGCGACAGGGAACGCGCCCGGCCGGCGATCCCCGGCGAGCGCCCGAGCACCCGCGCCTGCCCCGGCTCCGCCAACAGGTCGAACACCACCTCGCGATCCCACTCCCCGAGCACCCGGCCGCCGGAGAAGAAGGACTCGTGCGCGTACGCGCTGGGCACGAGCACCTCGCCCAGGCGGCGCCACCACCGTCCCGTGGGCGCCGGCTGCAAGGGGGAGGCGTTCTCGAAGAGGTAGATGGGACCGAGCACCATGCGCGCGGCCGTGAGCTCCACGCGCCAGCCGGTGTCGGTGGTGAAGTGTCCCGGGCGCGTCTCCCCCGGAGCAATCGCGGTGCGCAGGCCCATGCGGAAGACGATGCCCCGGCCGCCGGTGCCCGAACCCCCACACGCAGCCCCCGCGCCGAGCAGCGCGGCCCCGAGCAGGGTGGTGAAGGCACGGCGGGTGGTGCGTGGTGTCGGGGTCATGGCACGGCCTCCTGCAAGTCCAGATGAACGGTGAGCGTGGCGAGCACGGTGCGAGGTGCGCCCGCGGAGAAGTGGCGCGTGGCCATCAGCGAGGCCGGGGCATCCGGGCCACGGAAGTTGGAGACGTAATTGAACTCGGCCTCGCGCCAGCGCGCGTCGAGCAGGTTCTCCACCGACACGCCCAGCTCCAGCGCCTTCCACCGGGCGCTCGCGGCCACATCGAAGAGGAAGATGGGCTCGCTGAAGCGATCGAGCGGCAGCGGCTTCGGGCCGATGGCGCTGTGGCCCAGCGCGAGCATCCAGCTCACCGGGAAGGTGCCCACGTCGAGCTGGCCGCGCAACGACGCATCCACCCGGCCGATGAGCTGGGGGATGTAGGGCATCACCGTGCCCTCCCAGACCTTCCAGGACGGAGCGCCGGGGGCCGGCAGCGTCGCGTGGGCCCAGGCCAGACTGCCCTGCACGTCCAGGCGCTCGAGCAGGGTGAAGCGCGAGGTGGCGAAGGCCCCCAGGCGCTGGGAGGGACCCACGGGCTGGTTGCGGCCCGCCGTCTCGTCGAAGACGAGGTCTTGCGACACGCGGGTGGTGAACACGGCGCCGCGCGCCTCGAACTCATAGGGCTGCCCCTCCCCGCCGAGCCGCCAACCCAGGCCCGTCTCCACGGCCGTCACGCGCGCATAGGGGGCAAGCTCCGCGTCGGACAGGGCCGCCGCGTCACTGGAGCGCGCGCCCAGGCCCGCGCTGGTGAGCCAGGTGAGATGGGGGGACAGCCGCACCTCGGCGGTGGCGCGGGGGCTCGCGAAGAAGCCATACGCCTCGATGGACTCCTCGGGGATGCGCGGGCCCTGCCGATCCGAGGCGGGCCGGTTCTGGTCCTCCACGGCGAAGAGGAAGGTGTCCAGCCGCACCCCGCCGCGCAGGGTGAGCCAGGACAGCGGCGCGTGCCGCAGCGAGGCGTAGGCCCCCACGTTCGTGGTGCGCACCTGGTTGTCGAAGAGGGTGCCGTAGGGGGCTCCCCCTTGCGCGCGCAGCCGCCGCGAGCGCGTGAGGACGTCGTCGAAGCGCGCGATGTAGCCCAGTTCCAGGGGCAGGGGCTGATCGCCCAGGCGCACGCCCGGCGTGTAGCGGCCGCGCAGGCCCACGGTGAGGCCGCGGTAGGTCTGCTCGGTGGCATCGCCCCGCTGGGACTCGCCAATGGGCGGCACGTCGTTGAGGAAGCCGGTGAAGTTCTCCCGGATGCGCATCTGCCGCATCACCGCGAAGCCCTGCTGTACGAAGCGCCCGCCCCCGCTCAGCCGCGAGCGCAGCTCCGCGGATACGAGGTGCCGCTGCGCCGCCCCACCCTGGTTCGGATCATAGAGGCAGAAGAACTGCGAGTCCGCGTCGGCCTCGCACGGCATGCGCCCGTCCACCACGTCCGTCTCCCGCACCACGCCCGCCGAGGAGAAGCGCGCCGCGTAGCTCGACCCCAACAGCCGCAGCCGCGTCTCGTCGCCCAGGCGCAGCTCCATCTGGGCCATCACCCCCGCGTTGGCATAGGCCCGGTTGGGACCGAAGCCGGGCCCCTGGCGCACGAGCAGCCCCACGAAGTTGGCCTCGCTCGACCCCGGAGGGCCGTACACCAACGACAGCCGCCGCGAGGCGTAGCTGCCCGTGCTCGCCGAGGCGGTGAGGCCGCGCCGCTTCAGGCCGAGCTGGTACTCCACCGTGCCCGCCACCCCGAAGTCGCCCTGCGACGGGTCATAGGGCCCCTCGGTGACGCGCAGCGAGTCCACCAGCTCGGGGATGATGAAGTAGGTGTCCGCGTAGCCATGCCCGTGCGCGTGCGACACCTCGTTGAGCGGCACGCCCTCCAGGCGCAGCTCCACGTCCTTGCCCTCGCCCGCGTCGAAGCCCCGGATGAAGATGGTCTCCGCGTGGCCCTCGCCCCCGTGGTTGGCGAGCATGACGCCCGGAGCCAGCAACATCAGATCCGAGGCGGAGTGGCGCGGCACGTCGGCGAGCTGGCCCACGGAGATTTGAAAGTCTCCCACCGCGGCCGGGGGCGGCGCGGCGGCCTTGCCCCGCACCGTGGTGGCGAACGCGGGCTTCTCCGGCTCGGGGGGCTCGGCGGGAGGCGGCTCGGCGGGTGGAGGCTCGGACGGGGGCGGCGCCTGCTCGGGTTCGCTCACGGCGGGCGGCTCCGAGGGAGGCTCCGGGGGCGGCGCGAGCGGGGGCTCGAAGGTGACGGGCACATCGGCCTGCACCTCCACCGCCACCTCCCCCTGCCTCGCGGGCTGGAAGCGCCAGCGCAGGGCGGCGGCCATGGCGGAGCGATCGAACGCGGGCCCGGCGGACTCGCGCACGTCCACGCGCGACACCTCGCCCTCCTCGTCGATGGTCAGACGCAGGAGCACCACGACGGGCGCCACCGGCGCGGGCTCCCCGGCGGGCAACACGGGAGGCGCGATCTCCACCGCGACGGGAGGGGTCACGGGCTGCGCGGCCACGGCCCCCAGGAGGCAGAACACCAGACAGGAGGTCCACATGGGTCGACTGCCGGGTATACCACCGTCCGCTTGACTTGCAACACAGTTGCAACTACTCCCCGGTTGCATGAGCACACGATCGTGGATGAAGCGGGGCGCGCTGTTCGGGGTGCTGGCACTCGGGGGCGTGGGCTGCGAGCCCGCGGCCGAGGGCGAGGTGCGCGTGACGCTGAGCGGCGGGGACGGAACCCAGCGCGGCTACAATGACCACCTCTTCCAGGATGGCTGGTCCGTGCAGTTCACGAAGTACCTGGTGTCGGTGGGGGACTTCACGCTGACGTCCGCCACCGGGGAGAAGCGCACCGCGGCCGGCCAGGTGCTGGTGGACGTGCAGAAGGGCGACATGCCGCTCGCGCACCTCGAGGGGCTCGCCGCGGGACGCTGGAGCGTGGGCTTCCGCGTGGCCCCTCCCGGCGCGGACACGACACTGCCGGACGGCAACGTGTCCCCGGAGGACCTGGAGCGCATGCGCTCGAAGGGCTACAGCTACTGGGTGGAGGGGATCGCGACCAAGGCGAACGTGGGCGTCTACACCTTCCGCATGGGCTTTCCCGTCAACGCGCGCATGGTGGACTGTGTCAACGGGGTGGACGGCACGCTGGGCATCGTGGTGCCGGAGAACTCCGTGGCCCAGACGGAGGTCACCATCCACGCCGAGCACATGTTCTATGATCGGCTGGGCACCCACCGCGGGGTGCTGCTGCGCTTCGACGCCCTGGCCGCCACCGCCAACGCCGACAAGGTCATCACCCCCGAGGGACTCGCCTCGCAGCGGCTGCTCGACCTGCGGGACTCGGAGGGCCGCGAGCTGAAAGACGCCCAGGGCAAGCCCGTGGTCTACGAGCCGGGCGCCTACACCGTGAAAACGCTCCAGGAGTTCGTCACCCAGAGCATCGTGGACCAGGCGCACCTGAATGGCGGAGGCGTCTGCACCGTGGCCCACGAGGGCTAGACACGGCTCGTTCGGCCGCCCGCCCTCCTCCCGGGCGGCGAATCCCCTCCTGAGGTCGCATGGGTCGGGTTGGCACCCCGGAGTGCCGTCCCCAACGTTTCGCGGCAGGCCATTGAGGCCACTGAACCAACCCTGGAGGGGTCACCATGAAGAAGCTTCTCACCGCCCTGGTCATCACGCTGAGCACCGCCGCCATGGCCCAACAGGCGGACGACACCCAGGCTCAACAGGAGCAGAAGCGCAACGAGGGCCGCCGCATCTCCACTGGCGTGGATGCCACCGACGTGGGACCGGCCATCGGCAACACCGCCAAGGACGTGGGGCAGGCGGTCGGCGGGAGCGGCCAGGCCGCCAAGGAGGACGTGAGCGAGGCGGCCCGGGACGTCAAGAAGGACACGAGCGAGGCGGCCCGGGACGTCAAGAAGGACGCGAGCGAGGTGGCTCGGGACGTCAAGCAGGACACCGAGAAGACGGCGGACAAGCTCGCCCAGAAGGCGGGGATGGCCACCGCCAGCCAGGGCACCTTCAAGAAGGACAAGGCCTTCAGCACCAGCGGCACCTTGAAGAACACCGGCGGCGGCGGCGTGACGCTCGTGCGTCAGGGCCTGCCGGACGCCAACCTGGACGTGCGCCAGGAGACCATCGTGATGCTCGACGGGAAGAAGGTCGACTCGAGCGTCATCCCCGAGGGAGCGCAGGTGCGCGCCCGCTTCCAGCTCGAGGGGGAGGAGATCGTCGCCGTGGAGCTCAACGCCACCAGCCCCAAGGGTGTGAAGAGCAAGGCCCCGGTGAGCCCAAGCACTTCCCAGCCGAGCACCCCGGCGACCCAGCCGCTTCCCCAGCCGTAACACCTCTCACGTTCCCCTAGGGACGTGCGCCGGGCCCGTTTCCCTCTCGGGGAGCGGGCCCGGCCCTTTTTCCACCCCTCGTGCGGCGGTGCGAGGACCTGGGGAGTGAAAATCCTTTCCCTCCCTGGGGAGCCCCCTGCCACGGGCGTTCCCTCCACGGGCAACTGTCCTGCTGGGCATGGCGCTTGCTGTACTCCGGACAGGGCCCGTACCGGGCCCACGGAAGAAGAGGACGGAACATGCGCGGATGGGTGGGGGCGTGGGCGTTGGGAGCGTTCGTGGCGACGGGATGCGGGATGCCGGAGGAACCGGTGACTCCACCGGAGGGCAATGGAACGCCCATCGTCGCCGAGGAGCCTCCTCCAACGAGCGAGCCCGTGACGAACCCCGGGCCCGTCGAGCCACCTCCTCCCACGGAGGAGCCGAACACCCCGGTGCAGCCGCCCCCCACCGAGCCACCGCCTCCCGTGGCGGAGCCCACCGTGGGCCCGTGGCCGGACGAGGCGCTCGTCAACTACTCCAGCCGCTACGGGCTCGGCGCCAGCATCCAGGGCGTGGCGGTGGATGACGCCTACAACATCTGGCTGCTCGATGGGGAGCGCATCGGCGTGCTGCGGCCCGGCGACAGCGCGCCCCGGTGGACGAGCGGCGTGGGCCAGGCGGCCGGAGGGTTTGGGTATGACCAGCGGGCCCTGGGCTCGAGCGTCATCTGCGGTGGCAGCGCGGGCCGGGCCTACGTGGGCTACCTCACCTACGAGCTGGACACCGCCTTCATCTACAGCCCGGATGGCAGCGACTTCCCCAACTACAACAACCCGGATCCCACGCGCTTCGACCCCGTGAAGTACGAGGAGTACCTGAAGGGGGACCTGGACGTGGTGAAGCTCGGGGCGGAGGGCCAGGTGGTGCTCGAGGAGCACCTGAGCCGCTCGGCGCGCAGCAACGGGCCGCGCGACATCGGCATCCGCAACACGAATGATCACCACTTCGACGAGGACCGCTCCGTCTTCACCTGCGTGAAGGTGATGCGCGGCCAGCACCGGGGAGACCTCTACATCGGCACCAACCACGGCGTCACCCGCATCCGGGGGCTCGAGTACAACAGCCACCGGCACCCGGTGTGGTTCAAGCCCAAGCCCGATGGCGGCCAGACGCAGATGGCGGGCTATACCTATGGCCTGGGCATCGCGCAGAACGGGGACGTGCTCATCGGCAATGACTGGAACCTCGGCGTGGTGACGCCCTCGGTGGCGCTGGCGGACTGGGACCGGACGAACGACACCCTCAACCCCGAGAAGCTCAATTCCTATCTGCCCGAACTCAACTCGCTGGAGGACAAGGACTTCTGGCGCTCGCTGCAGCAGACGACGGACGGGAGCTACTACGCGGCCAGCAAGGACTTCGGCCTGTGGAAGTTCACCATCGCCCGCCGCTCGGAGGCCCATGGCACCAAGGTGACGGGGCTGCCCACGGACGCGCTCAGCTCGCTCGCCGCCACGGATGACGGCTCGCTCTTCATCGGCACGCGGGGCTTCGGGCTGTGGAAGCTGGATGCCCAGAAGCAGCTCACCCACGTGGAGGGAGTGGACGGGGTGAGCGTGACGCAGCTCGTCTATGATCCCACGGTGAAGCCGGCGATGCTCTACGTGCTCACCAACGCGGGCCTCACGGTGCTGCGCGGGAACTGAGAGCCGGCTGCTCGATGCCCCTCCCCTCGGGCCAGGGGAGGTGTGCGTTCGGCGAGGGTGGGAATTTCTTTCCACCCTCCCGCCTTTTGCTGGGGCTCGCTGTCACCGGCTGGAGACCGGGCGAGCGGACACAAGCCCCCCTGTCGTCGAGGGTGGCCGGTGTCCTCTACACTGCCAGCCGTTCCGTGACGGAAGGAAATGCATGGCCCTGAGACTCGCCCGCCGCCGCTCCGCCCTTGAGACCGCCCCGACCGCTTCTGGCTCCGCCGCGCTGTCCCTGCAGCGCAACACCATGCGGCGCAACGAGCTCAAAGCGCCGGGGCCGGATCCGCTGCGGCCCGAGGCGCGGCTGCGCTGGAGGGACCACTTCACGCTGTCGGAGAACGTGCTGCACGTGCCGGGGATGCACCGGGAGCATGACGGGCTGCGGATCGCGCACCTGTCGGACATCCACGTGGGGCAGGCGACGTCGGCGGTGCGCATCCGGCGCGCGGTGGCCGAGGTGAACGCGCGCGAGCCGGACGTCATCTTCCTCACGGGCGACTACGTGACGCACAGCCCCAAGCCGCTGCCGCGCGTCATCGAGTTGCTGGCGGGCTTCAACCGGCCGGTGTTCGCGGTGCTGGGCAATCATGACCATTGGGTGGACGCGCACTACCTGCGCACGGGCTTCGAGCGCCTGGGCTACACGGTGTTGCAGAACGAGCACCGGGTGGTGCAGGTGCGCGGCGCGCCGCTGACGGTGCTGGGCATCGACGATGGGCGCACGCACCGGGACGACGTGGAGGCGACGTTCCGGGGGGCGCCCGAGTCGGGCACGCGGCTGGTGCTCACGCACACGCCGCCCACCGTCGAGAAGCTGCCCGAGAATGGCAATCTGGTGCAGTTCTCCGGGCACACGCACGGCGGGCAGTTCGTGGTGCGAGGGCTCACGGAGGCCATCTTCCGGCGCGCGGGCCAGCCGTACATCCAGGGCCACTACCACGTGCGTGGCAATCAATTGTACGTGAACATGGGTCTGGGTTTTGGCTTTGGCGGTCCGTACCTGCGCCGCGGCACCTATCCCGAGGTGGCCTTCTTCACCCTGCGCCACGCCGAGGCGGCGAGCGCGCACTGAAGTTGCCGTAGCTTCGTCTGATCCGAAAAGCAGACCACGCACCTCGGACAGTGGCGCAACGCGCTGTCCGAGGGTGAGGTGCACGGAGAGGACGAGGAAGCCGTCGTCCAAAGGACTGGCGAAGTCCCGAGCTCGGTCGGAATGTTGACCGAGGGACGGGGTGTGCTGGGCTGCCCTGGAGAACCCCGTCCAGGAAGAGGAACACCGCGCCCCATGCCCACAGCCCCCTTTGAAGCACTCGAATCCCTTGGGCAGCGCTGGGAAGAGGCATCTTCTCCAGAAGAGAAGGAACGGCTCCTCCTCGCCATGGATGCGCTCAGGTTCGTGTTGGCGACCGGCCAGACCTACGACCTCCAAGCCTATCGCGAGAGTCTTGAGGCCCAGGCGCCTCCTCTCGTGGTCGCGACCTTCGACACGCGCGAGGCGGCTGATGCCTGGCTGAAGGCCACCCCCAGGCCACCGCATCATGCCTATGTGTTGATCGCGGGCGAGTATCACGTCGTCATGTATGTCCCGGAGCTGAATCACCGCAGGCTGATCTCGCACCCCGTTTTGGAGTTCTATCTCGCGGACACGATTCGAGAGGGGCTTCCCGCTCCGGTCGCGACCTTCAAGACGAACGAGGAAGCCCAGGCGTGGCTTGACCATCAACCCGAGCCACCACGTCAGGTCTTCATCACCATCGCAGGCGACTACTACCTCGTCGTGTACAACCACCGGGTGAATCTCCGCGCGATGTACCCCGCGAAGTCGGAGCAGAAGGATATGGAGGGGAATCAACCCGGAATCCCCTCGGTGAGTGGTCCGCCGTCACCAGATTCACAGGAGAGCTGATGACGAGGTTGCCTTCAGGCACACCCCATCCTCCGGCTCGCATCCTTCATCGCGGGCTATCGCGCCTGCCAATCCACGAATGGCCTCCAGGATGAGGAGTACATGCTGTTTCGCGATTGGCTGCGCGACGTGAAGGGAGAGTTCCCGCCGGAGGGATGGGACCAGAAGTACCTGAGCGACTGCGCCGGAGACCACGAGCGCGCCATCCACAAGTTCCTCGACTTCGTCGCCGAGTTCGTCGCCCTGCGCGAGCAGCAGCGCCCGCGCCGGGGATGAGACAACTCCCACCCATGGGAGGGGCAGGCCCCTACTCCGTGGGGCACTCCTGGGACCGCGGTTGGAACGCGGCAGTCCCCATCCCCTGCGGCGCCTCGGGCTCGGCCGCGGGCGCGTCTTGCGAGTCCCGGGGCAGGCGCACGGTGAACGTCGTGCCGTCCTCCGCCGTGGAGCACACCGACACCGTGCCCTGATGCGCCAGCACGAGCTGCTGGACGATGTACAGCCCCAAGCCCAATCCACTCCCCCGTCCCGTCCTCGCCGGCCCCGCCTGCCGGAAGGGATCGAACAGCGTGTCCAACAGGTGGCTCGGAATGGGCGTCCCCCGGTTGGAGATCTCCAACACCCTCCACCCCGCCCCCTCGTCCCGGCACCGCACCCGCACGGGCGTGTCCAGCGGCGTGTGCTCCAGCGCGTTGCCCACCAGGTTGCTCACCACCTGCGCGAGCCGCTCGAAGTCCCACACCCCCTCGCACGCCCCTTCAATATCCAACAACAGCGTGCGCTCGGGGTGCACCGCCATCATCTCCTCCACCACCTGCTGGCACACCTGCGGCAGGCCCGTGACCGACAGGTGCAGCGGAATGCGCCCCGCCAGCCGCGCCCGCGTCAAATCCAGGATGTCGGAGATCATGTTCCCCATGCGCGCCGCGCTCGTCTCGATGCGCTGCAACAGCCGCTGGTGCAGCACCGGCACCCCCCGCCGCCCCAGCTCCCGCGCCGACAACGCAATCGCATGCAGCGGCGAGCGCAGGTCATGCCCGAGGATGCCAATGAAGCGCTCGCGGAAGCGCGCCTCCTCCGCCATGCGCTCCAGCGCCCGCTTGCGCTCGGTGATGTCCATGATCGAGCCGATCATCCGCTGCACACCGCCGCGCGCGTCTCGCGCCGCCCGGCCCCGGTCCAGCACGTCCACGTACGTGCCATCCTTGCTCCGGAAGCGGTACTCGGCCGTCCACGACTCGCCCCCTTCCGCCACCAGCCGGTGCAGGCTGCCCACCACCCGCTCCCGGTCCAACGGGTGGACCTGCTCCGCCCACCAGGACACGTCCCCCATCTCCTCGGGGTGGTAGCCGAACATCCGGTGGCAGGCCTCGCTCCAGTAGATGTGGCCCGTGGCGGGCAGCCACTCCCAGAGCACGTCGTTGGTGGCGAGCGCCGCCAGGCGGTAGCGCTCCTCGGCCGCGCGCACCGCCTCCTGCGAGCGCAGGCGCTCGGTGATGTCCATGGCCACGCCCAGCACGCGCAGGGGCAGGCCCTCCTCGTGGAAGGACTGGCCCACCACCTCGTAGGTGTGCACCGTGCCGTCCGGCCACGGGCCTC
Organism: Cystobacter fuscus DSM 2262; assembly: GCF_000335475.2. Lineage (NCBI taxonomy): Bacteria > Pseudomonadati > Myxococcota > Myxococcia > Myxococcales > Archangiaceae > Cystobacter > Cystobacter fuscus. The sequence goes on from NZ_ANAH02000074.1 coordinate 58,210, forward strand.
GGAACTGGAAGGCATGCGCCCCCGCGGTGGAGCGCATCCGCGCGAAGGCCTCGGCGATGCGCACGCGCTCCTCCGGTTGGGCGCGCCCCAACAGCCACTCCACCGTGTTGCCCAGCCCCTCCGGCGGCGCCCCGAAGAAGTCCTCGGCGTTGGCGGACAGCGAGAAGCTCCCCCGCGCCTCCGACCACTCCCACGTCACCATGTGCGCCGTCTCCAGCGCCAGCGACAGGTACGCCTCGCGCTCACGCGCCTCGCGCTCCTGCTCCAGCGCCTCGCGCGCCCGCTCCAGCGCCTCGCGCAACACGCGCTCGCGCTCATGGGCCTCGGTCCGGTCGGACAGCCACAGCGCGAACCCATCCCCCTGCTTCACCGCTCGCGCCTGGAACCAGCGCTCCTCGCCGCCCCGCCGCACGTGCAGCTCGAAGCCGAGCGGCGCGCCGCCCTCCACCACCGCGCCGAGCACCTCCGGCTCCGGCAGGCCCGCCACCCCCTGCCACGCCGACAGCGCCCGCGACGGTGCCGACACCCACGGCTCGGCCGCCGGATTGAACGCCGTCCACTCGAAGTCGAGCAGTACGCCCGTCTCACCCCGCACCGACTGGAACAGGATGTATGGGTCGGGATACTCCCCATGTAACGCCCCGGTGTGAGCGAGCCTGGCCATTCCCGATGAATTCACGCGCTTCCCCCCGTCGACCCGCTCCCAGTCGAGCATGGAGCCTCGGGGGAGGCGCGGGTACGAACGCGCGACAGTATGGCACGAGAGCCGGCTCGAAATCCCGTCCACCCACGCAGAACTCCAGCTTTCCCCTTAAAAACGGCCCTTGAGCCCGAGGATGGGCAGGGCGATGGGGACGGAGGTGGGCGTCTTGTTCAAGGGCACGCCAAAACCACCCTCGTAGCTGAAAGCCAGCACCTCCTGGCTGAGGGTGACGTTGAGCATGTCCAGGTAGGCCTCGAGCGAGAAGGTCTCGTAGGCCCACGCCTTGGACAGCCGCAGATCGAAGCGGAAGAAGGGCGGCAGCCGGTCCGCGCGGTCCAGGTCCACGGGAACCCACGAGGGCCGGCCAAGGAAGTCCGTGCCCTCCACCTGGGTGCGGCTGGTGAGGTTGCCGGTCTCGGGCCGGCCGCTGTTGAAGTGCAGCACGCCGCCCAGGGTGATGTTGTTGGCGAACTTGTAGCTGAGCACCAGGTTGGCCACGTGCGTCTGGTCGAAGACGTAGGGCAGGTTGCCCTCGGCCTGGCCGATGACCTGCCCGCTCGCGTCGTAGCGGTAGAAGCGGGTGAGGCGGGTGCTGCGCTGCAGGGAGTAGGACAGCCAGCCGAACCAGTTGCCGCCCAGGGGACGGCGGATGAGCAGCTCCAGGCCATAGGACAGGCCCCGGCTGGGGTCGCCCTGCCCCAGCCCGCCGATGCCCGGAATGGGCTGCTCCTGCCGCGCCAGGCCACGCACGGAGCCCTGGCCCACGGTGGTGGGGGGCGGCCGGGGACGTCCGGGCTCACCTCCACCGGGATCCGGGGGCGGCTGCGGGTTGGACGGCGGGGACTCGGCGCCGAAGGGCGTGAGCTCCACGGTGCGCGGCAGCGGGTTGACGTAGCCGTCCAGGCTCACGTCGAAGCCCGCGAGGCCCTGGTACTCCACGCCCGCGGAGATCTGCACCGCCTGCTGCAAGCCCTGCTTGAGCGCGGCGATGTCGATGACGGGCAGGCTGATGAGCGTGGTGGGCGTCTGGTGGTAGAGGCCCACGCCGCCCTTGAGCGTGAGCGTGTCCGTCAACTTGTGGCGCGCCGTCACCCGCGGCTCGGCCACGAACGCGTTGACGCCGCCCGAGAGGTAGTAGTTGTCCAGGCGCAGGCCCGGCACCAGCGTCCAGCGCGAGCCCTCGGGCTTCCACGTGAGCTCGGACCACAAGCCGCTGAAGGTGGCGATCGCCAGGGGCTGATCGATGCGCACCTCATCGATGCCGCCGTCCGGCAGCTGGCTGCGCGAGAGCAGGTACACGAGCGCGCGCGTGTTCTCCACCTCCAGGCCACCGCGCAGTGACAGTCCCTGGCCCAGCTCGCGCGCGTAGCGCAGGCGGGCGGTCACGTTGCGCTGGTCCACGTTCACGGTGAGACCGTCGCCGCCAAAGCTGTCGCCCTGGACGGCGAAGCGATCCAGCCCCACGGTGACCCCGCCCTCCAGATCGCCGCCGGCGACGGGTTGGCCGTAGCGCAGGTCCAGCCGGTGGAAGAGCACGGACAAAAGCTGGGTGGAGCCCTCGTCCGTCACCGCACGGGAGCCGAAGGTGTCCGAGGAGCCGAAGGCGAACAGGCGCAGCCGGCCCGGCCCCACCTTCTGCTCGACACGCGCCTGGTAGTCGTAGAAGTCCAGCACCAGCTTCGAGTCGTTGAAGCCGGGCGGCTGCAGCGCGTTGGCCGCGAGCGCGATCAGCCAGGGCGTGTACGACAGGCGCCCGGCCACCGAGACGTTGGTGCCCGTGGACTGGAAGGGGTACTCGAGGAAGAGGCCGGCGTTGAGGAAGTCCGCGTAGGCGCTGCCGTGCAGCCGATCATCGCGCGGGCGCGTGAGCCGGCCCTCCACCGCGCCGCCGGTGATGCGGCCATACGGGGTGGGCGGGTTGCCGGGGTAGAAGTCGATGGTGTCGATGAAGTCCGGGTGGATGACCGCGGGCCCGAGGAAGAGGTGGAAGAGGATGGGGACGCGAATGCCGTCGAGGAAGTAGCCGGTGGCGGCCGGCTGGCTGCCGCGCACCACCGGGTAGGACACGCCCGAGAGCATGCTGCCCACGCCGGGCATGAGCATGACGACGCGGAAGGGGTCTCCCAGGGTGCCGGGAATCTCGCGCAGCTCGGCGTCATGCAGGGTGACGCGGGACACCTCGGTGCGCTCGCGATCGCCGCGCACCACCGTCTCGTAGGGATTCACCACGAGCGGCTCCAGGCCATACACCACCTCGAGCGCCTCGCCGGCCTGGAGCGCCTCGCGGAAGAAGCCGGGTTTGTGGCCGGCCGCGGTGACGCGCACGGTGTGCGAGCCCGGAGCGAGCCGGGCCTCGAAGCGGCCGTCCGCTCCCGTCTCCACGGGCGCGTCGCGCACCCCGTCGAACTCGAGCACGGCGCCGATGATGGGCTGGCGGTTGCCCTTGGTCCGCACCAGGCCGCGCAAGGAGATGGGCGGCAGGGGCTCGCCGGAGGAGGAGACGTCGGCGGGGGCCACGGGCGCCTGGAAGTGGTACTCGAAGGTGAGCCGCACCGGCACCGGCACGCCCTCCACCTTCGCGGGGGAGAAGCGCAGGCGCGTCGCGGCGTGCAGCGCGGCCTGATCGAGCAGCGGGTGGGCCCCCTGGAGCAGCCGCGCCTCGTCCACCTCGCCATCCTCGGCCACCAGCAGCTCCAGGCGCACCGTGCCCGCCACCGGCTGGGCGGCGAGCGCCTCGGGGTAGCGCGCGGGCGAGTCGGCGAGGAGCGCCGGGGGCTCGAAGCGCGGGGTGCCGCCATCCGAGCCCTCCGCGCCGCCCAGGGAGAAGCCGCCGTCCTCGCGCAGCACGTCGCGCTCGGTGGACACGACGCCCGCGTCCTCGGTGGAGCGGGGCACGTCCGTCAGCTCGCCGACGCTGCCCTGCGGCGAGGTGGGCATCTGGGCGCGAGCCGGCGCGAGCGGCAGCAGCACGGCGAACAACACGCCCAGCAGAGGGAGAGCACCGCCCATGCCGCCTCGCCGCTCGTCGACCACCATGCGCGAACCCCCATTCGGGAAAGGGGGACCATGAGGCCAGGGCTCGCCCTCCGAAGACAAGTCCCAAAGCGCGACGGGTGTGCGTCCGCTAGCGCTTCTGCAGCGCCGAGGCCACCAGGCCGATGAGCTTGAGCTGGGTGCCATCCAGCTTGCGCAGGGTGCGCATGAGGCGGCGCAGCTCGGGCACCTCGTCGTACTCCTCCGGCGTGGACTCGGCCGCCCACGTCGGCACCTCGCCGGTGTTGAGCCCCAACAGCGAGTCGGACGGCATGCGCAACGCGATGCACAACCGCCGCAGCGACGGCACGCTCGGCAACATCCGGCCCCGCTCCAGCCGCCCATACACCTCGGTCGCCAGCCCCACCCGCTCCGCCACGTCCGCCTGGGTCAATCCCGCACGAACCCGCGCCTCTCGCGCGAGCTCGCCCACATTCGCTGCGAGCTTGCTGGTCGAAGGTTGTCCCATCGCGGTTTCCTGGCCCTCCGTAAGCCGACCCATCAGGCCGTCTGCTTAGGGTCGGACAGGTGGCCCGTGACAGGATGAGAGGGGTAGTTGGAAGAACGGGGGACTCTAAGAGTGCTCGGATTCCCGAGGGGAACCCTCGTACCGCCCCACGGGTCCACCGGGCACGCGCCTCAGAGGCGAACCCGATGTGTCAGGTGGGATTGTGGACCAGAGCCAACAGGTGAGGGGAGAACCCTTCACATCCTGGACTTGGTTGAGGACCTGTTACCTCCACCCCGAAACCACCTTCCAATGTCATGTCGCTGGCTATCCTGGTTTTACACGTCTGTCGGACGCCATTTCACCGCCGGGCCCCGGGTCCGCCTAGGCTGTGCGGCGTGCAGACTCCGGGTCATGCGGTACTCAACCTCGCGCTCCTGGGCGGCCATGCGTCCCCCGCGCTCGCCGTCCCCATCCTCGTGGGAGCGGTGTTGCCGGACGTGCCCATCGCCGTGCTCTACCTGCGCGAGCGCTACGTGCGCGGCCTGAGCGACGAGCGCATCTGGAGCGAGAGCTACCAGCGCCCCTTCTGGCTCAACCTCATCCATGGCGCGCACTCCCTGCCCCTGTCGCTCCTGGGAGGAGTCGTGGCGCTGGCACTGGGAGTGGCGCCCCTGGCCGCCTTCTTCGCCAGCGTCTTCCTGCACGCCCTGGCGGACTTCCCCCTGCACGTGCATGACGCCCACCGTCACTTCCTGCCCTTCAGTCAGTACCGCTTCATCAGCCCCATCTCCTACTGGGACGTGCGCTACCACGGCCGCGCGGTGGCGCTCGGCGAGGCGCTGCTCGTGCTCGGCGTGTCGGCGTGGCTGTGGCCGCGCGTCCCGGGGGCCGCGCGCGCGGGGCTCGCCGCCGTGACGGTATGGTACGCCATCAACTACTGGAAGAGCTTCCCGAGATGATGACGCCGCTGGCCTCGTGCGCCGCGCACTGGGTGGAGCTGAGCGCGGCGGCCGCCGCCCTGCTGGTGCTCGTGAAGGCCGTCAAATACCGCGACTTCACCGAGACGCCCGCGCTGCTCTGGGAGGACGTGGGGTGGGTGGTGCTCGGGGAGCTGGCCGTGGCGCTGCTCGCCCTATGCGGCCCGGTGGGGCACGTGGTGGGCACGCTCGCGGGCACGCTGCTCTTCGCCGCGCTGTGGCTGGACGCGGTGCTCTTCCGCGTCTTCACCATCGAGCTGGGCCCGGGGGGCGTGGGCAGCGTCATCCTCTCCGTGCTGTACCGGGAGCTGGCCGAGCTGGCCTTCGCCCGCCGCTTCTTCGCCGCCCACCGCTTCTTCGCCACGCTGCCCCTCACCGCGCTGCTCGTCCACGCGGGCGTGCCGCTCGCGCCGCCCGGAGCCCCCTCGGTGGGACTCGCCCTCGTGCTCGGCGCCGGGCTGAGCCTCACCGCCGCCACCAGCGCGCCCGCGCGCGCGCGCCGGCAGGTGTTCGCCGCCAGTGCGCTGCTCGTCCTGGCCGCCCTGGCCGGGGGGTTGGCGCCGCCGCTCGCCCTGGCACTGGCCGTGGCGGGCCTGGGCACGTGGGCCGGGGTGGGGCTCGTGCCCTCGCGCCGCGCGGGGGGGCCCCATGGGGTGCGCCACTTCTTCATCGAGCGGCCCCGGCCCGAGCCCCCCGGCTTCCAGCCCCGGCCGGAGCACGCGCCCCTGCTCACCCAGGCCCCGCGCCCTCCCCGTCCGAGCGCCGCGCACGGCCTGCTCCGGGGAGAGGACGTGCTGCTGTTCACCTTCGAGTCCGTGGGCCAGTGCCACCTGGACGCCGTCAGGCCGGGGGGAGCCCGCGCGCCCTTCCTCGAGGGGTTGTGGCCCCGGGCGCTGCGCTCGCGCCACCACGCGTGCGTGTCGCCGACGACGAACAACGCGCACCGGGCGCTCTACACGAGCGGCTATGGCGAGGGCCCCTCGGCGGGCCTGCGCGCGCTGCGGGAGGCGGGCTACCGCACCGTGTACCTCACCACCGCGCGCACGGCCGACTATGGCCTGCGGGAGATCCTCGACGCGGCGGGCTTCTCTCATGTCATCGACCGGGAGGACCTGGAGACGTCGGCGGGGGGGACGCCGCCGGATCAGGCCCTGCTGACCCGGGGCCTCGAGCGGCTCGCGGCGGTGCTGGCGGGACACCGGCCCTTCCTGCTGCACGTGCACGCCACGCACACGCACGTGCCCTACCGGGTCGCCGAGCCGGAGCGCTTCCACCGCTTCGACATGGCCGAGGACCGGGGCCGCTTCTTCAATGGCATCGAGGAGGCGGACTGGCTCTTCGGGGCGCTGCGCGACGGCTTGCGCGAGCGGGGACTCATCGACGAGCCGCTGGTGGTGCTCAGCAGCGATCACGGCCAGGCGTTCGGCGCGCTGGGCTACCAGTCCCACGGCAGCGCGGTGACGCGCGAGGAGCTGGACGTGCCCCTGGTGATGCACCACCCGCGGCTGCCCGCGCGGGAGGTGGCCTTCTCCTCGCACTTCGACGTGCTGCCCACGGTGGTGGACCTATTGGGGCTCGGCCATGACACGCCCGTGTGGGGCGAGTCCCTGCTGCACGAGGACCGACGGCCCGAGCTGCTCGTGTGGGCGGGCCATCCCTCGCGCCGCACCACGTCTCATTATGGTTTGTTGCTGCGGGGGGAGAAGCTGATGGTGGACCTGACGCTGGGCCGGTGCCTGCGCATGGACTGGGAAGAGGAGCACGTGGAGACGGTCGAGGGGGCGGAGAAGGCGTATCTCGAGGCGCTGGTGTCCCGGTTGATGAGCCTGCGGGGTGTCACGTGAGGGTCGCACCGCTGTCGCGTCCCGAGCGCCCCCGGGTGCTCGTCCTCTGCCCGGGAGCATGGGACAAGGTGGCGCTGGAGACGCGCTTCGATGGGCGCTACGAGCTGCTCTACGACGGGGAGCGCCTGGTGGAGAGCCCCTCGCTCTGGGAGGGCCTGCGCTTCGACGTGTTCCGCTGGGTGGAGCGCACGGCGGAGGCGTGGCGGGACCAGGGGCTCACGGGAGTGGTGGGCACGGGGGACTACCCGGGCTGCATGCTGGCCTCGCTCGTGGGCGAGCGGCTGGGCCTGCCGGTGCCCCCGCCCGAGGTCGTGGTGCGGCTGAGCCACAAGTACTACAGCCGTCAAATCCAACAGACGTGGGTGCCCGAGGCCACGCCCGACTTCGAGCCCCTCCATCCCTTCGCCGGGCCGCCCCGGATGAAGCGGCTCGGCTATCCGCTGTTCATCAAGCCCGTGAAGGGCACCATGTCCATCCGCGCGCGGCGGGTGAACGACGCGCGGGAGTGGCGCGAGGCGGTGCGCTTCTCGTGGCGCGAGCGCCTGGAGAAACACCTGCTCTTGCGGCCCTACCAGCACCTGCTCGAGCGCTACACGGATGCCCAGGTGCCCGCCTGGTATTTCATCGGCGAGACACCGCTCGCGGGCGCACAGGTGACGGTGGATGGCTTCGTCGAGGGGGGAAAGGCCGTGGTGATGGGGATCGTCGACTCGGTGATGTACCCGGGGACGATCAGCTTCCAGCGCTTCGAATACCCCTCGGTGCTGCCCGAGTCGGTGCAGGCGCGGATGCGCGAGGTGGCGACGCGGCTGATGGAGGGCAGCGGCTTCGACCACGCGTGCTTCAACGTGGAGATGTTCCACGACGCGGCGAGCGATCGGGTGACGGTGATTGAAGTGAACCCGCGCATGTCCTACCAGTTCGCGGACCTCTACGAGCGGGTGGACGGGATGAACACCTACGAGGCGCAGCTCGCGCTGGCGGTGGGGCGGCCGGTGCCCTGGAGGAGGCGGGCGGGACGGGACGGCGCGGTGGCGAGCTTCGTCATGCGCCGCTTCAGCGACGCGCGGGTGGCACGCGTGCCCTCGGAGGAGGAGCTCGCCCGGGTGAAGGAGCGCTTTCCGGGCACCGTCATCCAGGTGCTGTGCGCGCCGGGGGAGCGCTTGTCGGAGCATGACCAGGACGTGGGCAGCTACCGCTACTGCATCGTCAACCTGGGCGCCCCCACACGCGAGGAGCTGCTCGCGCGCTACGAGCAGGTGGAGCGGATGCTGCCCTTCACCTGGGAGTGATTCACGGCGCCCAGCGCTGGGGGCGCGAGCGCAGCGTGGTGAGGCCCATCGCGTCACACCACGCGAGGTAGCGCTCGCGGGGGACGCCCGCCCAGGCCAGATCCTCGAGCGACTCGCGCAGGGGCGCGTCCGTCACCACGGTGGCGAGCCGGCGGTAGAGCAGCGCCTCCTCGCGGTGGGCGCGCAGGGTGGCCGCGAGCTTCTCCGCGCCCCGGGGCCGCACCGTCCACGTGGCCGCGTCCTCGGGGATGCGCTCCAGGTGGCCGTACTCTCCGAGCAGCAGGCTCGCGCCCTTCTCGCCGAAGCCGGGCAGGCCGGGGATGCCATCCGCGGCGTCGCCCACGAGCGCCAGCAGGTCCGGCACGCTCGCCGGCGCCACGCCCAGCCGCGCCCGCACCGCCGCCTCGTCCATCTCCTTGTGTTGCTTGCGGTCCACCTGCACCACGCGCTGGCCGCGCACGCACTGCCCCAGGTCCTTGTCCGGGGTGAGCAGGCGCACCTGCTCCACCTGGCCGGCCCAGCGCGCGGCGGCGGTGCCCAGCGCGTCATCCGCCTCCAGTTCCTTCATGGACCACACGGTGAGCCCGAGCGCGCGCACCGCCTCCTCGGCCGCGTCGAACTGCGCGAGCAGCTCCGGGGGGACGCCCTCGTCGGACTTGTACCCGGCGAACAGCTCGTTGCGGAACGAGTGGATGGGGTTGTCGAAGGCCACCGCCACGTGGCTCACCGCCTCGTGCTCGTCGTGCAGGAGCGCGAGCAGCGAGGCGGCGAGCCCCACCGTGGCCTTCACGTCCCGACCGTCCGGAGATTGGACGCCAGGACGAGGTGAAAAGTGGGCACGGAACAGCTCATAGGTCCCATCGACGAGGTGCAGGCGCATGGGCCCCAGGTGTAGCCTATCCGCCGTACCTGCGCTCCCAAGCCGCATGCCTCCGGACATCTCCCAGGCCCCGCTCACCACGCCGCGGTTGCTGCTGACCCTGCTGCCGCCGGATGCCGCCGCGCGCGTGCTCGCCTATCACCTCGCCAACCGAGAGCACCTGGGACCCGTGTCACCCGCGCGCCCGGACAACTTCTTCACCGTCACCTGGTGGCGCTCGCGCCTGGCCCAGGACGCCGAGGACTGGCGGCGCGGCCTGGCCCTGCGCCTCTTCCTGCTGTCGCGCGCGGCCCCGCCCACCACGAGCCCGGTGCTGGGCAGCGTGTCGCTCAACGACATCCGCCGCGGGCCCCTGCAATGCGCCGAGCTGGGCTTCGGGCTCGACGCGCGCCACCAGGGCCTGGGGTTGATGAGCGAGGCGGTGAGCGCCGTGTGCGACCATGCCTTCGGGGCCCTGGGCCTGCACCGGCTGATGGCCAACCACCTGCCGGACAACCACCGCAGCGCCGCGGTGCTGCGCCGCGTGGGCTTCCAGGTCGAGGGGCTCGCGCGCCAGTCCGTCCTCATCGAGGGCCGCTGGAGGGACCATGTCCTCACGGCACGCGTGGCGCCCGAGCCGCACGAGGACTGAGCCTTACTGGGAGCGGCGCTGGGCGAAGAGCCAGGTGCTCACCGCCTCGTCGAGGTAGACGGTGTCGAAGATGTCATGGCCCAGGCCGGGCAGCTCCGTGTAGCGCACGGAGGTGTTGCCCACGGCCTTGAACAGCTCCAGGAAGGCGCGGCTCTCGGAGACGGGCACCTCCTTGTCCGCGTCGCCGTGCCACATCCACAGGGGCACGCCCTTGAGCCGCTCCACCACGGTGCGGTCCGCCGAGCGCTCGGCCACCGACAGCACGGCGGCGAAGCGCTCCGGGAAGCGCGCCGCGAAGCGCACCGCGCCCTGGGCCCCGATGGACTCCCCCGCCAGGTACACCCGTCGGCGATCTCCCCCGTACTCGGCCAACGTCCTGTCCACGGCCTGCAGGGCGAAGTCCGCCACGTCCCCGCTCCAGTCCGCGCCGGGCGGACACTGGGGAAGCACCAGCAGGGCCGGGTAGCGCTCGGGGTACAGCCGCACCGCCGCCGCCAGACGCTGCGAGCGCTGCCGCGTGCCCTCCGTGCCGCGCGAGTTCGCCCCATGCAGCGCCAGGATGACCGGCCATACCTGTCCGGGGCGGTAGTGGGGTGGGAGATAGACGGAGTAGGAATACGACACCCCGCGCACGGTGAGCGTCTTGGCGACGAACGAGCCCGGAGTGCCCGGAGGAGACGCTTCCTGCCCCGGCGAGCCCGTCATCAACCACGCCACCAGCACCATCGTGACCGCGCCCATGGAGCTCCTTGGACTGTCCGTCCACCGCCAGCGGCGAGGGTCGAACGAGCGACAGAAGCTACCTCCGCGCACGAGTACCGGAAGCCCCCGCCAGAGGGACCGCGGGGCAAGGGTTGCGTTTCCATCACCTCGGCCGCGCGGCGTGACAAGCCGGGAAGAAAAGTGCGGCCACGCGCGGACCCGGTGGTTTCCCATTCAACGAGTCCGTGCGCGGCCAGCCCGCAGCCAGAAGCACCTTGGAGGGGTTTTGCGCTGACTGCTCCTCCAATATACACGGAGGTATTCCGTTTTTCACCGTCTTCGCGGCTTTTTTCGTTCTGGGCGGTAATCCGGGCCAGAAGCGAATCCGATGCCTAACGTCTGCCGGACATCATCGAGCCGATGAAGAGCAGCACGATGGCGCCGATGATGGCGCCGATGAAGCTGCTGGCCTGGAAGAAGCGCCAGCTGCCGCCGCGGATCACCGAGGCGAGGAAGCCGCCCATGAACGAGCCGCCGATGCCCAGCAGGGTGGTGGCGATGATGCCCATGGCCTGACGGCCCGGCATGACGGCGCGGGCGATGAGGCCCGCGAAGAATCCCAAGATGATCCACGAACACAGGCCCGAGCCCATCTCCGCTCCTCCTCGACCTTAAAATGGGTGACGAAAACCCCAGTGTGCATGAAGTACGACCGGGGGCGAGTTTCCATTGCGTGCCGGCGGATCAGCCGCCCGCGCGGGCCACCTCGCGCAGGCTGGCTTCCACCCCCGCGAGCAGCTCGTCCAGCGCGGCGTCCGGGATGTTGAGCGCGGGGGCCACGTACACCGTGTCGCCCAGGGGGCGCAGGTACAGGCCGCGCCGCCGCGCCGCCTCGTACACCCGCCAGCCCGCCCGGGCCAGGTAGCCTCCGCCGCCCAGGTCCACCGCGCCCACCAGGCCCAGCGCCCGGGGCCGCGTCACGCCGGGGATGTCCGCGGCCATGCGCTCGAAGGCGGCCTTCACCCGGGGCGCCTTGCGCGCCACCTGCCCGAGCACGTCCTCGTCCCGGTACACCGCGAGCACCTCGCGCGCCACCGCCGCGCCCAGCGGGTTGCCGCAGTACGAGTGCCCGTAATACAGCGCCCGCTCGCTCCCGCCCCCGAAGCCGCAGAACACCCGCTCGGTGGCCAGCGTCGCCGCGAAGGGCAAGAGGCCCCCCGACAGCGCCTTGGCCAGACACAGCAGATCCGGCACCACGTCCGCCAGGTCGCACGCGAAGCGCGCCCCCGTGCGCCCCAGGCCCGTGAAGACCTCGTCGGCGATGAGGAAGGTGTCCACCGCGCGCGTGGCCTCGCGCACCGCCCGGAGGAAGGCCGGCGCGTACACGTGCATGCCCGCCGCGCCCTGGATGAGCGGCTCGAGGATGACGGCGGCGATCTCGTCCGGGTGCGCGCGCAGCGTGGCCTCCACCTGGGCGAAGGCGCGCTCCCAGCCCGCGGGCTCGGCGGGGGAAGGCACGTGCACCACGTCGAAGAGCAGCGGCCCGAAGACGTCGCGGAACACCTCCACCCCGCCCACGCTCGTGGCGCCGATCGTCTCGCCATGGAAGGCCCCCGAGAGCGTGATGAAGCGCGTGCGCGCGGGCCGTCCGTTCTGCGCCCAGTACTGGGCCGCCATCTTGATGGCCACCTCCACCGCCGTGCTCCCGTTGTCCGAGTAGAAGACGCGCGAGAGCCGCTCCGCCCCGGGCCCCCCCGCGCCCGGCGCCAGGGCGACGAGCTCCGAGGCCAGCCGCGCGGCCGGCGCGTGCGTCACCCCCGCGAGCGAGGTGTGGGGAAAGGCCCCGGCCTGCTCGGTGAGGGCGCGCACCAGCCGCGGGTGGCGATGCCCCAGGGTGGACACCCACCACGAGCCGTTGGCGTCCAGATAGCGCGTGCCATCCGCGTCGAACAGGTAGGGCCCCTCGGCGCCCACGACGACGAGGGGATCCGTCGTGGCGATGTACGCGTCCATGGGGGTGTAGGGGTGCCACACATGCCGCTTGTCCAGGGCGACGACTTCCGAGCGCTGCATTCCACGTCCTCCGACTGCCACCGGGGCGCGCGTGCCTACCACGGGGCCCGGCCGGGAGCGCGTCCGGAGTGGACCCGGGGGAGGAGGCCCATGCCGCCGGGCGAGGGGTGGCCTGACTGTCCGCCGAGCAGCACCGGGGGTGCGGAGGAGCGGCGCGGGCGGGAGGGACACGTTAGATGGAGCCCGTGGCCGCCAACCTCCGCCTCCGCCTCCTCGAATCCATCACCGATGTCTCCGCCACCGAGTGGAACGCCCTCGCCGGACCCGAGGCGCCTCCGTTCATCCGCCATGAGTGGCTCGCCGCCATGGAGGAGAGCGGCAGCGCGACGCTCGAGTCGGGGTGGGAGCCCCAGCACCTGACGCTCTGGCGCGACGGCAAGCTCGTGGCGGCCTCGCCCGCCTACCGCAAGCACCACAGCATGGGCGAGTACATCTACGACTTCTCGTGGGCGGGCGCCGCCGAGCGGCTCGGCGTGGAGTACTACCCCAAGCTCGTGGTGGGCGCGCCGCTGTCGCCGGCCACCAGCGCGCGCTTCCTCATCGCCCCGGGCGAGGACGTGCCCGCGCTGCGGCTCACGCTCCTGCGCGCGGCGGTGGAGAGCGCGAAGGAGAGTGGCTGCTCCTCGGTGCACTTCCTCTACCCGCGCGAGGACGAGGCGGACATGCTGGGAGCCGAGGGGCTCGCGCGCCGCATCACCCTGCAGTTCCACTGGAAGAACCCGGGCTATCGCACCTACGACGACTACCTCTCGCGCTTCGACGCCAAGCGCCGCTCTCAAATCAAGCGCGAGCGGGCGGCGGCCACCACCCAGGGCATCACCGTGCGCACGGTGCGCGGGGGCGAGGTGGGCGAGGAGCATGCCCGGCGCGCCTTCGGCTTCTACGAGGCCACGTGCGCGAGCCGGGGCCCCTGGGGGCAGGTGCAGCTCACCGAGGACTTCTTCGTGCGCATCTTCCGCGCGATGCCGGACACGGTGGAGCTCGTGCAGGCCGAGCGCGCGGGCAAGGTCATCGCCGGGGCCTTCAACCTCGCCACGCCCGAGCGCCTCTATGGCCGCTATTGGGGGTGCCACGAGGAGCATCCCTTCCTGCACTTCCACGTGTGCCTGTACCACTCGGTGGAGGACAACATCCGCGCGGGGCGCCGCGTGTTCGAGCCCGGCGCGGGGGGCGAGCACAAGATCGCCCGGGGCTTCGAGCCCACGGCGGTGCACAGCGCGCACCTGCTGTTCAACCAGACGCTGGACAAGGCGGTGCGCGACTTCCTCCACCGCGAGCATGCGCACCTGCAACCCGCCGTCGAGCAGGCCGAGCAGGTCGCGGGGCTCAAGCCCTGGCCCCTGCCCGGCCGGGCCTCGGGGACGTGACGCCCGCTCGCCCGCCCTTCTGTGGGACGGGCGATGGATTGTATCGGAAAAGTGAAGGGGCCGGGGGCAACCCGCTCTAGAGTCGCTCCGCTATGAAAGCGCCTGAGACGGATGAAGCCTTCGTGCAGTGGTATGAGGACTGCTGGGCGGACCGGGACGAGGTGGAGTACCCCAAGCTCTTCGGCAATATCAGCGAGGAGGTCTACACGCTGGATGTGACGGGTGCGCTGGAAGCGTGGATGGACAGTGGCGAGCCCTCCGCGGCGAAGGAACTCGATCCCAACTGGGGCCCCATGGGAGTGCGGGTCGCGCCCCCCACGCCCGAGTACCCCTACTGGACGTACGTGACGAGCGGCCTGTCCAACCCCTTCACCCTGTCCCCCGGAGAAGAGGTGCAGGAGGGGGCGATAAGTGGGCTGGGCTACGAGATGGTCATCCACACGCCCGAGGAGGAGCGCTGGCCGGTGCTGCGGCTCATGGACATGATGGCCTACAACCTGGTGTGCGCGCGGCTGTTCGCCGTGGGGCACCGCTACCCGGTGGAGGGCACGCTCACGGGCGGCGAGTCCAAGCTCAACGGCTTCGTCTTCGTGACGGATCCCTCGCGCCCCGCGCACTTCCAGCTGGAGTCGGGCCGCGTGCAGTTGCTCACGCTGGTGGGCGTGACGAAGAACGAGATGGCCTTCAGCCGCTCCAACGGCATGGATCGACTGATGGCGAAGCTGGTGGCGGCGGGCACCGGCTACATCACCCACCCGGGGCGGGAGCAGGTGCCGCTCTAGCGCTCAACCCCCGCGCGACGAGGCGCTCACGCGAGGCGGCCCAGGAGGACGCCGCCCGCGTCCACGCCCAGCGCCCACTCCCGGCCGGAGATATCCACCCGGGGCCCGAGCGGCAGCGGGTGATGGGACCAGGTGCTTCCCCCATCCTCGCTCACGTGCAGCGCGGGCTCGATGCCCCGGGCCGGCTCCACGCCGCGGGTGAGCACCCGCAGCACGCCCTCGGTGGCCACCAGCCGCACCGGCTCGCGGCCCGCGGGCAACGGCTCGCCCCAGCGCACCCCGGTGTCCTGACGCTCGCCCACCCGCGTCTGGCCGTCCACGAGCGCGGCGACGAAGGCCCCGTCCACGTCCACCACGCGCGCGGCCCCCACCTCCCGGGGACTCCACGTCTGGCCTCCGTCCAGCGAGAGCGACAGGCCCTGCCCCAGGAGCGCCACGCCCCCCTCCACGCGCCGCAACCGCTCGGTGCGCGGGTCCCGCTCTCCAGCCAGGCGGACCTCCTTCCACGTGGCGCCCCCATCCGCGGTGTGCCCGAGGAACCCGGCGCCCAGCACCCAGAGCTCCCGCTCGCTGACGGCCAGCACCTGCGAGAGCGTCGGCGCGCCCACGGGCCCTCGCGCCCGCCACTCGCGGCCCCCATCCACCGACACCAGCAGGTGGTAGTCCGAGCCCGTGCCCGAGGCGCGCAGCGTGCCGACGATGGCGGCGCCCACCGGGCCGGAGCAATCCAGGGCCTGCACCCAGCCCGCCCCCTCCCAGACGCTCGTCGGGTTGCCCGCCGCCACGCGCAGCAGCCGGGCGCGCCGGGCCTTCATCCGCTCCAACAGGCCTCCCTCCGCGGGCTCCTCCACCCCCCCCACCCACCCGAGGCCCTCGGGGCCCACCCCGACCGCGCTGGCCTTCAGGCCTCCAGCCAGCTCTCCCAGACGCTCCCAGTCTCTCTCCGGCACGCGTGAACCTCGGAATGCGAAGAAGTGCGGCGGGAAGATGCCAGCCCCGTCCAGAGCAGGGAAGCGAACAGGTGGGGGGGACAAGACAGGAGCGCCCGGGGGCCCGCTTCCCCGCCTGCCCGGTGGCGCCCGGCGAGGACACCCTCCAGCTTCCTGCCAGCTCAAATGGGGGAGGAACACATGAAGAAGGCAACTGTGGGAGTGGTGGCGGGCGTGGCGGTGCTGACCCTGGGCGCGGGCACGGCCCTGGCACGCGACGAGGTCCGCCGGGAGTCCGGCGCGGACATGCGGGGCGTGTCCGTGCTCGTCGGCGGAGGCGTGGAGGGCTACACCAGCTCACTCGGCTCGAACATCCGCCCGGGCGCCGCCTACGGCGCCACGCTCATGCTCCGTCCGTCCAAGGTGCTGGGCGTGGAGCTCGGCTACTCGGGCGCGGCGAACAACTTCAACCGTGGCACGGTGGCCACGTCCGGCACGACGCGCGGCCCGGACGTGATGCGCAACGGCGCCCAGGCGGTGGCCACCCTCGGCCTCACCGCCGCGCCCCTGCAGCCCTACGTGCTCGCGGGCGTCGGCCTCAGCCGCTACAACGTCCGCGCCGAGGCCTCCGGCTTCCAGGACGACACCGTGGGCAACGTGCCGCTCGGCGGCGGACTGCGCCTGCACATCGGCGACTTCACCGCGGATGCGCGCGTGAACTACAACGTCCTGCTCGATCAGCAGTTCGCCACCGCCGTGCCCTCCACCACCCCGGGCACCCCGGTGAACGAGGCCTTCAGCAACGGCGGCACCTACACGGGCACCCTCAACCTCGGCGCGACCTTCTGAGCCACGCCCTCGAGGCTCCCGGGGCCGGGGGATGCACGAACGGCCGCGCTTGTCTGTGAACGGCTTCACACCCGAGCCGTGAAGCCGTTCACAGCCATCCGCCTCCATCCGCGCTAGAACGGAGGATGGGCTCGGGAACTCGCGTTCCGTCGGTCCCGAACGCCGTGCCCAGGGCAGTCCGCCCGGGCGCGGGCGCGCGAAGGCCACGCCTCCAGGGTGGCATCGCGCGGGAGTCCGGAACGCCGAGGCCGTTGGAGGGGGGGAAAACGGCCGACGTCGACGCGCCCAGGGGGCGGGGAGGGGGCCGCGCCAGCAGGGCGCGGTCCCACGCAGGTCCTACTCCACGTCCCGACGCAGGCGCTCGACATCCAACAGGGTGATCTGCCCCCCGTCGAGGGTGAGCAAGCCGTCCTGCACGTAGTGGCGCAGCCACTTGTTGACGCTCTCGCGCGTCACCCCACACTGATTGGCCAGCTCCACCTGGGTGCGCTTGGGCAGCACGATGCCCCCCCCGGGGCCCGGCTGCCCCTGGGTGCGCGCCAGCTCCAGCAACACCCGCACCAGCCGCGCGCGCCCTTCCAGGAAGGCGGCGTCATGCACCAATTGGGTGACGCGCCGCACCATGCGGCTGAGCACCGCCAGCAGGCGCATGGCCACCAGGGGCCGATCCGCGAGGAAGCGCCGGAAGTCCTCCTGGTGCAGGCTCAACAGGTGCGTCTCCTCGCGCGCCACCGCGTCCGTCGAGCGCGGCTCTCCATCCAGCAGCGCCAGCTCCCCGAAGGAATCGCCCCGGTGCAGCATCGACAGGATGACCTCCCGGCCCTCCGAGGAACTCAACCGGATGGCCACCTCGCCCCGGCGGACGATGAACAAGGCCGTCCCCACGTCCCCCTTGTGGAAGATGACCTCGCCCTTGGCGTAGCGCCGCTGCTGCATCAGCCCCGACAGATGCCCCAGCTCCTCCTCCGAGAGCTGCTCGAACATGGGGATCTGCGCCAGCAGTTGCGAATAGGGCGGCATGAATCAACCTCGGCGTCCAAGACAGGGGGAACTGGCAAGCAGGAAAGTCTCTACTTGCTGGTCACCGGGACCAAAAGGAATTTGGTGATGCTCCCGGCGCGGAATGCTCGCTCGTGGGCATGCCGACGACGGTGGGGCGGCAGTCCGAGCGAGGGGCCACGACCCATCCCCACCCCCAGGGTCCGCTTGCCAAGAGAGGGGGGGCGGGTGTAACGCCTAGGGAGAGCAGCACGCGTGGATGCCACGAAGGTGGTCCTCGAAAACCGACGAGCATGACCGCAGAGGCATCATCCACCCTTCCCACTCCCCGGCCGCCCCAATGTCCCCGTTGTGGGACACTGGTACCGCACACGCCGTCGGGCACCCAGGTCATCCGCTGCGCGGGGTGCGGGGCCGCGCTCCAGGTGATTGTGCGTCCCCTGGACGTGCCGCGCACGCCCGCGCCCTCCGCCGCCGTGGAGGAAGGGGCCTCCCGCCCCCGTCGCCGCCCCATGGTGGAGGTGCCCGGTCCCCGGCGCGCCGACGCCCAGCCCGTCCCCACCTTCACGGTGGAGTTGTCCCAGTCCGACATCGACACCGAGGGGCTCGAGCCCCAGGACAAGCCGCCCGCCCAGGCCCCCGCCGCCGCGCCCCTTGCGCCGCCTCCTCCACCGCCCGCCATCCTCGACACGCCCTGGTACGCCGAGGACATCGAGCGGCTGCCCGAGGCGAACGCGAGTCTCGGACAGCTCGCCCTGGAGAACTTCGAGTCCCTGCCTCCCCTGCGCCTGCGGCCGGATGTGCCCTCCGCCTCGCGCGGCCCCCCGTCCACCTCCCAGCCCCCGTCCTCCCGCGGCAAGTGAACACCGCCCGGCTGGTCGGAGAGCGGGCGAGCCACGTCCGCTGGAATCCCGTGCGGAAGGGTGCGGTATCATCCCGCGGGCGCGGGCTCTCATGGCGCACCGCTTCTCGTGGAGGGAGTGAACGCAGCGTGATGAGGAACGCAACCAGCAGGGAGCCACTCAAGGGCCTCCCGGCGGATCTCCAGACGGCGCGTCGGGGCTGCGCCGACCTGGGCCCTCAGGTCGAGCACATCGCCGAGCAGCTCGCCGCCGCGCTGCGGCAGGCGTCGCAGGAGCTCCACCGGCTGGAGACCCAGCGCGACGAGCTGCGCCGGAGCGCTCGCGACACGCCGCCTCCCGTGATGCCCAGGCTGCTCGAGCGCATCGAGGAGCAGGGCCAGTGCGTGCAGCGGCTGGAGCGCGCCCACCAGGGACTCCAGGAGCTGCGCGCGGCGCTCGGCTCCGTGGGAGAGCACCTGGAGCGCGGCCTCGAGCAGCAGTCCGTGGACCGGCACGAGCACGAGGCCATCCTGCGCGAGGAGAAGCGGATGTGGCTGCGCGAGCTGCTCTCCCTGCGCCAGCGGCTGGAGGGCGCGGAATCGGCCGCCGAGCGGCCTCGCGCCGGCAACGAGGACCTGGCCCGGCTGCGCGCCGAGAAGGAGCGGCTCGCCCAGCGCGTGACCGAGCTCGAGCGGGACGTCTCCGCCCGGGACGAGACGCTGCTGGCCAAGGAGCAGACGCTCGCGGACCTGCGCAAGATGGTGTCCCTGCTCACTCCGGCTCCGCCCGCGCCCCCCGCCGCTCCGCCTCTCGCCGAGCGCCCGCCGGCCGTGCCGGAGCCCAGCGCGAGGCCGCGCTCCGCCCCGACACCCACGGAGCAGCTGTTCGGCAACTCCACGATGCAGCTGGCCCAGCACCTGCTGGAGTCGCTCGGCACCGAGGACGTGGAGGAGGCCATGCCCGCGCCGCCCCCGCCTCCGCCCAAGCCCGAGCGCAGGGCCACCAGCCGGGAGATCCGCTTCGGGCCGCTCGACGAGTTCACGGTGGGCCCGCCGTCCCTGCCACCGCCGGTGCCATCCATGTCGCCGCTGGTTCCGGGGATGCCGCCTCCCCCGCCACCCGTCATGCCCAGGGCCAGCGCGCGCGTGCCCAGCGCGACCCGCACGCCCTCCACCATCACGCCCACGGTTCCCCTGATGGAGCGTCCTGGCACGCTCGTCATCAGCGAGGACATGTTCAACGACGTGCTCGCCGAGCAGGACGAGCCCGGCTCCACCGGTAGGAAATGAGCAACCCGTCTGGCCACCCCACCCTGCCGGCGCGCTTCGGCCGCTATGTCCTGCTCAGCCACCTGGGGCGCGGGGGCATGGCGGACATCTACCGCGGCGTGGCGCTCGGGGTCGGGGGCTTCGCCAAGCCCGTGGTCGTCAAGCGCGTGCTCCCCGAGGCCATCCTCCAGGAGTCCGCGGTGAAGATGTTCATCGAGGAGGCGCGGCTGTCGGCGCTCCTGCAGCACATGAACATCGCGCAGATCTTCGACTTCGGGGAGCAGCGCGGCGAGTACTTCATCGCCATGGAGTTCATCCATGGCCGCGACCTGCACGACCTGATGCGGCGCATGGCGGCGCGCGGCCAGGGCATCCCCGTGCACATCGCCTGCTACATCGCCATGGAGGTGCTCAAGGGCCTGGACTACGCGCACCGCGCGCGCTCGGCCGCGGGCGAGCCCCTGCAGCTGGTGCACCGCGACGTCAACCCCACCAACATCATCATCTCCTTCGAGGGAGAGGTGAAGCTGCTCGACTTCGGCGTGGCGCTGGTGGGCAACTCGGGCAGCACCAACAACGTGCGCGGCAAGCCGGGCTACATCCCGCCCGAGCAGCTCGCGCGCAAGAAGGCCGACGGGCGCGGAGACATCTTCGCGCTCGGCATCACCCTCTACGAGATGCTCGCGCGGCGCCATGCCTTCAAGCAGGGCACGGTGATGGACGTGCTCAAGCAGACGGTGGCGCTGCGCGCCCGGCCCCTGCGCCTGCAGGACGCGGCCCCCTTCCTGCCCGCGCCGCTGTGCAACGTGGTCAACCGCAGCGTGCTGGCCAACCCGGACGAGCGCTACCAGACGGCCGCCGACGTGCTCGACGCGCTGGATGAGTTCCTCCTGTCCGCCGGGCTGCGCGTGTCCCAGCGCGACCTCGCCGCGCTCATGGCCACCTGCTACGAGCCCGAGGTGCGCGCGCCCCCCGTGCAGCCGCCCATCCCCCCGGACCTGCTCGCCCAGGAGGCTCCCCCCACGGCCACCAGCCCCACGTACACCGTGCGCGAGCCGGGCGGCGGGCTCTATCTCATGAAGCTGGGCGAGGAGGACGTGCAGCTGCTCTTCGCCTCCGGCAAGCTCTCGCCCGACGTGCAGGTGTCCCAGTCCGGCGGCCCCTTCCTGTCCCCCTCCGCCTTCCCGCGCCTGAGCGCCTCGGCGGACGCCGCCCGCGAGCGCCTCGCCGCCCGGCGCGCCACCGCTCCCCGCCCCCGCTACGCCGGCAACCTCACCCTCGCCTCGCCCCTGCGCGTCATGGCGCGGCTGATGCTCGCGCGCGTCACCGGCCGGCTGCACTTCGAGGACAACCGCGTCCACAAGGAGCTGTTCCTCAAGGCGGGGCAGATCATCGCCGTGCGCTCGAGCCTCGCCGCGGACCGCTTCGGCCCCTTCCTGCTGAGCAAGGGCAAGCTGTCCACCGAGCAGTGGCAGCGCGCGGTGGAGGGCACGCGCCCCTTCTCCGGCCGGCTCCTGGAGGCGCTGCTGTCCTCGCGCGCCCTGTCGCCCGCGGAGCTCGCCGAGTGGACGCTCGAGCACCGCCGCTCCGTGGCGCTCGGCCTGCTCACCTGGGCGCGCGGCCGCTACGCCTTCTTCGAGCACGACACGCCCATCAACGATGGCTCCGAGGAGCGGCTGGGGGGCCTCGCCCTGCTCAACGAGGGCCTGCGCATGCACTACCCCCTGGAGCGCCTGGTGCGCGAGCAGGAGCCGCTGCGCCACAAGCCGCTCTACCGCAACCTGGACGCCCCCGTGACGGCCAACGACCTGAGCCTGTCGGCCTCCGAGCTGCGCGCCGCCTCGCTGCTGAACAAGCCGGGCCATACCCTCTCCGGCGCGCTTGCGGAACTCAAGCGTCCGGAGGATGAAGTGGCCCTGCGCCGGGTGGCGTTGCTCTTCACCGAGGTCGGGCTGCTGGCATCGGCCTGAAAGAGCGGCCCGGCGGACGAGGGGCGCCGATGGGAATCGTTCTCGGAATCGATCTGGGCACGACCAACAGTTGCATGGCCCGGGTGGATCCCGCCACGGGGCAGGCCCGCGTCCTGCTCAACCGCGAGGGCGAGCGCACCACGCCCTCCGTCGTCGCCTTCGACGCCTCGGGCCGGGTGACGGTGGGCAGTGCCGCGCGCCGCCAGACCGCGCTCCACCCGCGCGACACCATCTTCGGCGCCAAGCGCCTCGTGGGCCGGCGCTTCGCGGACCCCGCCGTGCAGGCCATGCGCAAGCTGCTGCCCTACGAGGTGGCCGCCGACCCCGCCGGCAACGCCGCGGTGCGCGTGCATGGCCAGCTCAAGAGCCCCTCCGAGGTGCTCTCCCACGTGCTGCGCTACCTCAAGGACAGCGCCGAGAACAACCTCGGCCAGCCCGTGGACGGCGCCGTCATCACCGTGCCCGCCTACTTCGACGAGGTGCAGCGCCAGGAGACGAAGCTCGCGGGCGAGCGCGCCGGACTCACCGTGCACCGGCTGCTCAACGAGCCCACCGCCGCCATGCTCGCCTGCCGCATGGACGAGTCGCGCGCGGAGAACATCGCCGTGTTCGACCTGGGCGGAGGCACCTTCGACATCTCGCTGCTGCACGTGGAGGGCGAGGTGGTGCAGGTGCTCGCCACCTGCGGCGACAACCAGTTGGGCGGCGACAACATCGACGAGCTGCTCGTGGACGCGCTGCGCCGCATCTTCCTCAAGCAGACCGGCCAGGATCTGGGCACCCACCCCGAGGCACTCTGGCGCCTCAAGGAGGCCGCCGAGTCCACCAAGCGCGTCCTCTCCGAGCGCGAGCAGACGGCGTTGGATCTGCCCTACCTCACCACCACCAGCGGTGGCGAGCCCCTGCACCTGTCCCTGCCCTCCTTCTCGCGCACGCTCCTGGAGAACCTGTCCCAGCGCGAGCTGGAGCGGCTGCGCGGCCCGTGCGAGCAGGCCATGCGCGACGCGGGGCTGGCGCTCGCGGACATCCACCGCGTGGTGCTCGTGGGCGGCATGACGCGCATGCCCGCGGTGCGCGCGCGCGCCGAGCGCTACCTGGGCCGTCCCGGCGAGCGCTCCGTCAACCCCGACGAGGCCGTGGCGCTCGGCGCCGCGCTCGAGGCGGACATCGTCGCCGGGGACTCGCCCGCGGCGCCCCAGGTGCTGCTGCTGGACGTGCTCTCGCGCAGCCTGGGCATCCGCACCGAGGGCGGCCGCTTCAGCGTCCTCATCCCCCGCAACACCACCATCCCCACGCGCGAGACGAAGGTGTTCACCACCACCTTCGATCAACAGACGCACGTGGACCTGGAGGTGTACCAGGGCGAGTCCCCCCTGGTGGAGGGCAACCGCTACCTGGGCGAGCTGCGGCTCACGGAGCTGACGCCCGCGGCGGCCGGAGCGGTGCGCGTGGCGGTGGACTTCACCATCGACGCGGACGGTATCCTCCAGGTGACGGCGCGCGAGCCCGCCACCGGCCGCAAGGCCCAGGCCACGCTGCGTCCCCCCACCGCCGCCTCCCCCTGAGAGGGCCCCCGCCATGTCCCAGGACGCACCCCCGGATCAAACTCCCCCGCCCAACCCCTTCACGGTGCTCGGGCTCCAGGGCACCGAGGACCTGCCCGCCATCCGCAAGGCCTTCCTGCGCATCGCCGCGCACTCGCACCCGGACCGGCTGCGCGCCAAGTCCCCGGAGGAGAAGGCCCAGGCGCTGGAGGTGTTCCTCGTGGCCAAGAAGGCCTTCGAGACGCTGAGCCAGCCGGACAAGCGGCGCGAGTGGAGCGAGAAGATGGCCCCGAGCAAGCTCCGGCCCTCGATTCCGGTGCGCCCCGGCTCCGCGCCCACCCCGGCCTGGGGCGTGCCCGTCTACGTGCCCTCGCCGCGACCGCCGCCGGACACCGCGGCGCAGCAGCTCTACAAGCTGGGGATGCTCGCCCTCGAGGCGCAGGACTACGGCAAGGCGCTCGGCATGTTCTCGCGGGCGGCCCGGCTGCTGCCCACGCCGCGCTACCAGGCCATGGAGTTGGTGTGCCGGGGCCACCAGTACCTGAGCACCCGCTTCTTCGATCGCGCCCGCGAGAGCTTCGAACAGGCCCTGCAACTGCACCCCGAGTGCCGCGAGGCCCAGGTGAGCCTCGAGCTCGTCGACAAGCAGTCCGGCCGCTACCTCAAGGGACGCTAAGAGGGACGCCAGGCACCCCGCGTCACTGGATGGTGATGGGGATGTTGTAGAGGAAGCACACCGGCACCTTCTGCGGCTTGTACTGCCAGCCGTCGCGGATGCCGGAGATGATGTCCGAGTCCGCGCCGGGCACGGACTTCACCGCGGTGACCTCGTAGACATTGCCCTCCGTGGACACGCAGATGCGGTAGAGGCCCGTGAGCGTGCCCTGGCCGCGGTGCGACTGCTTGAAGACCTCGGACAGCCGCGGCGGCGTCTGCCGCACCACGTCACGTTGGATCACGAACGGGGGCACGTTCTTGGGCTTCACCACCTCGCCCGTGCCCCCCAGGGTGCCGCCGAGCTGCCCGCCCACCGTCCCACCGACCGTGCCCCCCACCACTCCCCCGGCCACTCCGCCCTCCACCCCTCCCGCGACCCCCGCCGGATTCTCCGCCGCGGGCGTGGGCTCGGGTTCCGGCTCGGGCTCGGGCTCGGGTTCCGGCTCGGGCTTCTTCGGCTCTTCCTTGATCGGCTCGATCTTCTCCGGCTTGCGCAGCACCACCTCCTTGCGGGGCGTGGGCTTGCGCTGCTGCTGCACCACGGGGCGCGGACCGCCCGCCGGGGGCGGCGGAGGAGGCGGCGGCAACTGGCGCAACAACGTCAGCTCCACCTCCTTCTTCTCCTCCGGTTTGGCCTTCGGCGTGGCCATCAACACCAACGCAGCAATCAGCCCTACGTGGACAACCACGGAAAACAGGGCAGGACCGGCCAAGTGGGAAGATGTGGAAGCAGTCTGCTGCTCGAACATGGGGCCTGGAGCGGAGAGGTTCTTCCTCTCAATACCACAGTCCCAGGCGCTGTCTTCCCTACTCCCCGGGTCAAGGGGTGAACTCCATGTGAAAAGCCACCCCCTTATTGGAAATTGGGACGAAGTGTTGATAGATGACCGTCCCGGCCGCGGTGTCGTGCGCAGTCGGGCGTTCGTGCCGTGAGCCCCCCCTCCATTTCCCCCGAGGCTCTCGTGCGAACGAAGCAGAAGTGGGCGCTCACGCTATTGACGGCGTTGGGTGCCATGTCGTGTGGTGATTCGCAGCCGGTCGATCCGTACCAGAGCTTCATCGATGGCACGAGGCTCGATGCGAAGTTCCAGCCCACCGCGGGTTGTGGCCCCCTGGACAAGGAAGGCAAGCCGAGCACCCTGAAGTGCTACCAGTACTCCAAGGGCTGGTTCAACGGCGAGGAGCGCAGCTTCCACAACCTGGCGCTCACCACGCCCAAGGATCAGCTGGTGAAGACCAGCACGGCGACGGGCATCTCGTACGACTTCCCCGAGGGTTGCGCGACCGGCAAGCCGTTCGATCAGCGCACGGACACGTACCCCGAGGACATCCAGTACTCCGTGTTCGACACCCTGCCCCTGTCGACCAGCGCGATCCCCCTGGTGCGCGTGAAGGGATGGACCGGGGTGTCCAGCTTCACCTGCAATGCCATCAAGAACGATCAGTCCCTCAAGGACGGCGTGTTCGGCGGCGGCGAGGCGGAAGGAGAGAGCTACGCGGTGCGCGCGATCATCGACCCGAC
This sequence comes from Cystobacter fuscus DSM 2262, assembly GCF_000335475.2. Lineage (NCBI taxonomy): Bacteria > Pseudomonadati > Myxococcota > Myxococcia > Myxococcales > Archangiaceae > Cystobacter > Cystobacter fuscus. Next base: position 83,585 of record NZ_ANAH02000074.1, read on the forward strand.
GTTCGCCTACGCGCGTCCCAATGACACCGCGCCCCTCACCCAGTTCACCTATGGCTGGCACCGCGCCCTGCTGCTCGCCTACCTGGACGGCGGCCCGGTGCCCGTGGACGGCAACGGCAACGTGAAGACGATGGATGGCCTGTGGCTCAAGCCCAGCTCGAGCAGCGCCAAGCCCACCGACCTCAACGCCCGGCTCGTGTTCCAGGCCCGCCCTGGCGAGGCCAACTGGTCTCCCGTGGTGCGGCTGCGCGAGGTGACGGCCAACACCACCTTCAAGTCGCTCTGCTACACCGAGCCCTGTCCCGAGGACGCCTTCAACATGGCGACCACGCCCGTCACCTACACGGGTGTGCTCTTCCTCGGACCTGTCCTTCCCGCTGTTCCCGCCCCGTGACGTCCACCCCCTCTTCCGAGCTCGCCCCCATGACGACTTCCCTTCCGCTTCGCGGCCGGGCGCTATTGCTGGCGCTCCTGGCGCTCGCCGTCCTGCCGCTGCCCGCGCTCGCCGCGGGCGAGAACTACGGTCGGCTCTCCGGCTATGTGTACGACCCCACCGGCACCCCGCTGTCCGAGGTGCCCCTGACCCTCAGCGGCCCCGCGCTCCAGCAGCCCCAGGAGCGCAGCAGCGGCGAGGACGGCCGCTACGAGTTCCCCCTGGTGCCCCCCGGCGAAGGCTACACCCTCGAGGTCAAGGTCGAGGGCTTCACCCCCATCAAGCTCACCAACATCTCCGTCCGGCTGGGCCAGACGACACCGGTGGACGTGAAGCTCGAGGTGTTCACCGAGACGCAGGCGGTGGCCACCTATGAAATCACCGAGCGCGTCAATCCCATCATCAACCCGGACTCGGCCGAGACGGGCGCGGTGGTGACGGCGGAGAAGGCCGCGTCCACGCCCGTGTACAACCAGGTGCAGACCATCGCCCAGCTCGTGGCGGGCGTGGGCCCGGGCAACTCCCCGAGCCTGCGTGGCGGCCTGTCGCGCTGGGGCAAGTTCTACGTGGACGGCATGGACACCACGGACGTGTCCGACGGCTCCATCACCGCCACGATGAACTACTACGCGGTGGAGAACTTCGAGGTCATCACCGGTGGCCTGGACGCGCAGTACAACGCGCTGGGCGTGGTGCAGAACATCGTCACCAAGACGGGCTCCAACAACTGGACCTATGACGCGACGCTCGTGCTGCAGCCCGCCTGGAGCGCCGCCAAGACGCAGTACGCCTCCAACCAGCCGCTGAACACCGGCAACCTGCTCAACAGCACCACCCGGCAGGCGGAGACCACGTTCTACGCGCCCCTGCTCGCCTTCGGCGGTCCCATCGTCAAGGACCGGCTGTGGTTCTACGCGAGCGGCCAGTGGAACTTCTCGATGCGAGAGATCCCCCTGACCATCAAGGGCCAGCAGGAGAACCGGCCCCGCGACACCCAGACGAAGCTCGCCCGGCTCAAGCTCACCTGGCAGCCCACGAGCCGTGACCGCGTGTCCTTCGCCGTCAACGTCGACAACAACACCATCACCAACAACATCGGCAGCGCGACGACGTCGCCCGAGGCCGAGTCGCGCATCGACCGCGGCGGCTACTTCCTCATCGGCAACTACGACCACAGCTTCAGCGACAACGTCCTCTTCCAGTTGCAGACGGGCGCCACCTACAAGCACGCGTACCTGGGTCCGCAGAACGATGACATGAACGCCATCTCGCACGCGGACGAGAACGACAACTTCTTCACCACGGGCTCCTCGGGCTCGCTGTCCAGCAGCATCGCGGGCAACTACTCCACCGAGGACAAGTGGCGCTTCCAGTTCGACCCCACCGTGCTCGTCAAGGCGGGCGCGCACCAGATGAAGGGCGGCGTGCAGCTCGGCTACCTGATGGGCACGCTGAACGTGGGCACCACCGGCAACTACCGCTACACGGACAAGGGCGGCATCTGCAACCCGGAGGACCCGAGCACCTTCGGTTATTGCAACACGCGCGCGGCCTTCTACGGCAGCAATGATGTGCTGGGCAGCAACACCACCAGCGGCGCCGTGGCCCAGTTGGGCGCCTTCGTGCAGGACCGCTGGACCGTCAACCGCCAGCTCACGCTGATCGCCGGTCTGCGCGCCGACGTGGGCCGACTCTACGGCGACGATGGCGCCTTCGTCACCAACCTGGTGGGCATCGGCCCGCGCGTGTCGGCGACGTATGACCTCACCAATGACCGCAAGACCCTGCTCAAGGCGCACTACGGCCGCTCCAACGAGGTCGGCGACGTCTTCATCGCGCAGCGCGCCAACCCGGACATCCAGCGCTACACCGCCACCTTCAACCCGGCGGCTGGCGCCTTCCCGGACTGTGGTCCCGGCACGCCCCTGGCCAACAACGTCTGTACCCGGAGCGGTGGTGCCAACGGCCGCTCCTTCGCCAGCACGCACACGCCGACGAGCGTGGACGAGGTGAGCCTGGGTCTGCACCGCGAGGTGAGTCAGGGCGTCGTGCTCGGCACAGACCTCACCTACCGCCGCTATAACAACATGTGGGTGGACGAGGAGATCAACCAGATCTGGGACGCCACTGGCACGCGCGTCATCGGCAACGTGAACGGCACGGCCGGGGAGGTGTTCCTCATCCACAACCCGGACAGCGCGTGGCGCGACTACAAGGGCGTCGACCTGTGGGCGCAGGGCAAGCTGGGCGGGTGGGATCTGCTGGCCAGCTACACCCTGGGCTTCAACAACGGCACCGTGGCCAGCTACTTCGACGGCTACGGCAGCAACCCGCGCACCCAGTACCTCTTCGAGGGCCCGACGCCGGACGACATCCGCCACACGCTCAAGGGCGCCATCAACTACGCGACCTCCTTCGGTCTCGATTTCGGCGTGCGCATGCGCTACCTGACCGGCACGCCGCTGTGGCAGTACCAGTCGCTCACCAGCCCCAACGCCACCAACCTGTACCGCTCGCCGCGCGGCACGGGCTACACGGTCAACCGGGGCCTGGCGAACTTCAACGACCCCTCGACCATCTCCGAGCTGCGCAATCCCGACCTGTTCGTCATCGACGCCCAGGCCCGCTACGACGTGGGCCGCCTGTTCAACATCAAGAACAAGTTCGAGATCACCGCGATGGTGGTGAACGTGCTCAACAACACCAGCACCACCAGCATCATCGACCAGTACGCGGCATCCAACTCCAACTACGGCCTGTCTCGCGGCCGTAACGGTGGCCTCCAGGCGGAGTTGCTGCTGCGCTTCCGCAACTAGCCGTTAGAGGCGGTGTCCCGAGCGGTTCAGGGACACCGCCTCTCCATGTGGGAGTGCTTCCCCTGCTTCGGGAAGACGGCACACCGGGAGCATCCTGGCTCCAAGAGGAAGTGCCGATTCCCAGGGCCCGGTGCGGAGCGGGCCGGTGGGCGGCCCCAGGTGCAAGTGCCCCCGGGATTTCACGGGCTCGACCCGGGCACTCACACCACCCGCGAAGTGCCCATTGCGCTGGTCCCCCACGGCCCAATTCCCATCATCAAGAGGACGGCTCGCTGGGCGGAATGTGGCTACCGCCCACGCGGAGGGCCGCTCGCAAATCGAATCGTCAAATCGGGTAGTCTACCTTGTACGGCCATTCGAGAGCGTCCCGAGACAAACCGAGACGAGCAAGCTTGCTCATCAACGCATTCTCGCCGACCACGACTTCATCATCACGCGAATGCAGGTCGTCTTCGCAGATCCAGCGTTCCTCTCTCACCAGGGACTCGCTCACCTCGATAACGCGCACTCGAAAGATGGGCTGATCGTAGGTCGGTGATTGCCCCAGACGACTTAAAAACGCGGCTGCGCTGGGCTTCGCCGGATCGAGTGGATACACACCCACCCACGCGAGCCTCCCGGGCAGTGAAGGAGCCAGACTCGCGGCAAGCGATCGTCCTTGCCGCAAGAGGTCAAAAGCCGATTCAATATTCATCAGAAGTAGATCCGAATGACATTGCCAGAAAAATCGTGAACTTGCAGGTGATCCTGGCCATGAGGAAAGGACTTCGCCCCCTCATCCCAGTGATACGAACCCTCTTTCGTGCCGAAGAATCTCTTTGACTCCGTCGGAGACATTCCAGTCACGTTCCGGTAGCCCTCCCCCTGGTATCTTCCGAGGAAAAGCTCTTCTGCTTCGGAACGACCTTTGACAGTCACAGACTTCGCCCCTTGACTCAGCTCCGCATCAGCACGCTTCAGCGTTTTGCTGGACCAAGGAATTGAATTTTTGTCTCCAGGACTCGAGGCACTACCGGGAGTGCATTCGTTGTGGACCCAGGCATTCAGGGTACCCGCGAAGTACGTGTGGTACTCCGCCACCTCGAAGTTGAAGACATTGGCCCGCGCCTGTGCCCAGGTCGAGGTCCCCACCTTGAGCCAGCCGCCGTGGGCACTGGCCACCTGCTGTCCAGGCATGAGCATCGCAGCTCCCACCCAGCCCAGGTCCCTCACCCAGAATGGGTGTTCCCCCGTGACGCCCAGGACGCTCGTCTGCCCTGACACCTCATCCGTCAGTTCCACCTGCAACACCCGCTGCTCGGGCGTGAAGAAGGTACGCACCACTGGCTTCCAGTCCATCACTCCCGTCGTCTCGCTGCGCGACCAGACGAGATCTCCTGGCTTTATCTGCTCGATTGCCTTGGAGCCTTGTCGGGTGAGGACTTGCGTCCCCGCGACGAAGCAATTTCCAGGAATGGAACAGCCGCCTCCCTCGCACCCCTTGCGTGCGGACGCCAAACCATCGCCCACGTCGTCCGCCTTACTCGCCAGTTTCGCAGAGGACTCCGCCCGGTCGGCGGCTCGCAAGGCAGCTCCCGCCTTGTCGGCGTTCCTGATGGCATCCACCACCTTGTCGGCGGCCCGATAGCCTTGGATCGCGGCTCCCGCGCCTCCTGGGACACCAGGCGTTATCAGGGCCGCGCCATCGACGAAGAAGCCGACAACATCGACGAGCTTCGCGATCATGCTCGTGTTCTCATCCCACGATTTGATGCTGGCGATGTTCATGCCCAGACTGAATCCGTCCCAAGGGCTTTCGGCAATTTTGCCCGTCGGATCCACGTAAGCCACTGGATTGCCCCCCACGTATCCATACAGGTTGCACTCCGCCGGACTGTCCACGCAGCGCTCCGGCTCCGCCAGGAACAGAGGATCCGGGGTCAAGAACCGGTTGATCATCGGATCGTAGTCGCGCACCCCCATGCGAACGAGTTCTAGATCCGCGTCGTAGCCCTTCTGGACATAATCCACGATCGCCGCGATGTCTGGACGGAAGGTCCGGCTGCCAAACGGAGAGGCCAATCGGGGAGTGCCATCCAGGTCAGCCATGATCGTGCCGCGCGCATCCGTGGCGAGCAGGTGGAAGGAACTGCCCCGTACGAGACCCACCAACTGCCCGGAGAAATTGAAAGGCTCCGTCAGCCCCCCCGCGTCCAGATAAGAGCCCTGATCCAGATACGCCACCACGGGAGTCGTTCCGCTGAACTTCAGTAACCGCTGGCCGTTCTCGTCGTACAAGAACCGCCACGTGTTGCCCCCACGAGTAGCGAGCGCCAGATGACCATGCGGGCCGTAGTTGAAGGACAGGTCGCCCTTCCTGAGGGTGCGGCCGAGGGCATCGAACGTGTACAACGTGTTGCCCGCGGTGAGGGCGCCACTGTCCCAGGTCAGGTCGCGGCGCGCGCCCTGTTCCTCGATGCTCGTTGGCAGGCCCGGGCCATTGAACGCATAGGAGTAGACGTTCTCCGCATCGCGAGCATCAGTCAGGAACCCTTGCGCCGAGTAACCGTAATGGCGCTGCAGGTTCTTGCCGCCGACGACGAAGGCTTCCCGGTCCGGGAATCCCCTCGCGTTGAAGCGCAGGGCGTTGGAGGAACTCCATCCTCCCGCCGCCCAGTGCGATATCGACAGGCGTCCGCGGGTCAGCGGATCATACCCCAGCAGGACATGGTCGCCCGTAGAGAAGATCGCAGCACTGGCTTGGCCGTTGGAATCATAGGCGAAGGTGGCCAATGGGTAGCCATTGAGCCACACTTCCGACAACCGGCCGTGGGCATCCCATCGATGCTCCTTGCTAGAGACCGACAGCAATCCTCCGGTCGCGTCCCAAACCGAGGTGGTCGTCTGCCGCGCCTCACCATTGTCCGCGTAGGTGAACTCCGACTCCACCGTACGCCAGCCATCCAGTCGCAACACGTACCGGGAGAGCTTGCCGTCCGCGCGATAGTCGAAGGTCTTGAGATAGCCCTCGCCCTGGACGGCCGACAGCTCTCCCAGGTACGTGCGCCGTCCGGGTTGGTCCGGTGTCGCCCCGTCATAGAAGAAGCGGTAGTGCTGGACGGCCCCCTGGAGCAGGTCCGTGTGCTCTTCCACCGACTTGCGTCCGATGGCGTCATACGTCCACGACTCCGAACGCTGAGCCACCCCCTGCGCGGACAGGAAGCGCCGGCTTCGCAGCAACCCCGTGACGGGTTCGTACTCATGGACGAGGGTAGCGAGCCCTTCTCGGGTCACCTGCTTCACCCGGCCATGCGCGTCATAGGTGACCCGATGGGCCTTTCCATCCGGAAGGAATACACGCCGCACCCGGCCGAGCGCATCGCGCTCAAAACCGTACAGGGTGCCATCCGGCTCCTCGCGGCGAAGCACCTGCTCCGAGGCGTTCAACCAGAAGCGCGTCCGATAGACATCGTTCTCGACCCGCTCACGCCGCAGAAGGCCAGACTCCACATCGAGGCTCGACACCACCTGCCGCTCCACGTCCGCGTGGAGCTTGGAAGACGCGGCAATCTCATGGCCCAAACCAGCGGAGCGCCGCATGGCCACGGGCTGCATTCCCGTGCGAAGACTCTGGTAGGTGAACGCCGCCAGCTCCGAGGTCGCCGGCTCGGTGGGCCGGTTGTGCTCGCGCGTCTCGAGCTGCTCCGGATGGAACGTGGTGACTCCGTCGAACGCCCACCCCTCGGGAATGAGCTGGGCACTGGCGACCTGCGCGCCCGAGGCCGTGCTCCACTCCACCGAACGGCGCCGGGCTCCTGAAAGGCCATCCACGAGCGTGGTGACATTCACCACCGCGGGCTTCACGTCCGTGGCGAATTCATAGGCGAGCAACAGCGCCGGGTCCGCCTCCGTTGCGTGGCCCAGGCTGTTCCAGTTCTTCTGGAGACGTTCCTGCCCATCGTAGCGGAACGCCTGCGTGTAGAGCTGCGTGCCATGCTGGCTGGAAAGGGAGCGGATGGCGTCCGTGAGCGGCTCTCGCGAGGTCACCTCCAGGACCGAGCCGTCCGGAGACGTCACCTTGCGCAGCAGGGTGCTGTCCGGCTCCAGGGTGAAGAGCGTGTGGCCCCGGCCAGGCACCGAGACGCGCTCCACGGAGTAGTCCGAGCGGTACATCACCTCTTGCAGGGTGAGCAGCCCCTCCTCGCCCGGGCTTTGCACCCGCTCCACCAGGCCCACCACGTTGCGCGTCAGCCATGCCTCGTGACTGAAGTTGAGCGACCTGTCCGCATGCTGGCCGGAAAGGATGATGCGGTCCTCCAGACAGTGCAGATTCTTCACCAGGCCCGGCACCACGGCGCGACGGCGCTCCGTGGTGAGCGAGCCATTCGCGGTATGGAGCACCGTGCGCTCCGGGCACACCGTCTCCTCGTAGGCGGGATAGTCGTAGTCGGTACGCTCCTCCACGACCTGCGTCCCACTCTGCAGCGCCTGGGCATACCCCGCGCGCGCCTCCTTCAACCGCCGCCAGGGCCGCCCCTGGAACGTGGCCAGGTCGTAGCCGCGCTCCTCGTAGCGGATGACTCCCGGCGTGCGTGGGTCCGATTCGCTGGACGACACGACGAGCCCCGCGTTCGTGTCGTCGTTGAGGAAGTGGACCTGCTCGACGAGCGAGGGCGCATGGCGCACCACGCTGTCGAACCCCAGCAGATGCAGTCCCTCGGGATGTACCCGCAGATGAAAGTACTGATACGAGTACGCGACAGGATCCTGGCCCGAGGAAGAGACCACCAGCCGCTCGAGCACCGTCGCACGCTGGCGCCCCCCCGGCTCCGCGGAGGCCCGTGCGTACTCGAAGGTCAACACGGTGCCCTTGCCGTCGTCCGCCGTCCACAGCAGACCTGTTTCCGCTGCGTTCAGCGCCACCGACATCGTCCTGCCCTCGATGGCCTCCACCACGACCACTTCCGTGTTCCCACTGCCCGCGACGTCCACCACCATGGGGTAGCTGGCGATGAGTCCGAGCGGGTAGAACATCGCGGGCACACGGATGTACTGCAGCCGGGTCCCGTCGTTGATGAAGACGAACACCAAGCCGTCCAAGGCCAGCAGGGCATCCGCCGCGCCATCCTTGTTCACATCCACGAAGTGGAGCTGGTAGTTCGAGAGGTTCCCCAACACCACGCCATCGACGAGGAAGGGAATGATGATCGCCTCGGGGTTGAACTCGTACTTCGCTCCCGTTCCAGGCCAGACCGCCAGACCGGAGTCGAAACGCGAGACGATGTCCAACAAGCCATCACCATTCATGTCGTGCAACCACGACGCATCCGCGGGGAAGGCTGGAGACAGGAAACGGGTGATGGGCGAGCCAAAAGCATACCCGGAGGCATCACTTTGATTGGGGAGCACCCGGTAGCCCCCACTGAAGATCTCGATGAAGTCGGGGCGGTGGTCGCGATCCAGGTCCACCAGCCGGTTGTTCGGACCTGGCTCCCAATAGCCGGGGAGTTGCAGGGTGTGCACGGCGACACCGTCACGGCCACACACCGTGAGCTGAGAGGAGGACTGTGCGCCATAGCGCACATCCAGCACGCTGTACTCCGTATCCGTGGGCCGCAACTTCACCAGTTGGCGTACGGGGTTCTCCTCGTAGGGCTCCCAGCGGCACGGCCTATGGACGGGACCACTCGGGGCTGGCAACTCCTGGAAGGAGAAGCCCTGAGGCCCCTGGAGCACCAGGAGATTGCTCTTGTTGTGCTCGAGTTCGAGCTGGCCGTTCTCGTCGACGTCGAGGGGCGCGGAGCGGGTGGGATAGAGGACGTCCCAGCCCAGACGCTTCACCACCGGGTCGAATTGGGGCACGGGCCTGAACTCCGCGGAGGTCAGCTTCGCGGTCCCCACGTGGTACGTGTAACGGACGGGGGGTTCGGACTCACCCGAGGCGAACACCCGGACAATTTCTTTCAAGTAGAAGGCCGGGCTGAATGTCTCCTCCTCGTAGGAGAGGACGTAATGCCATCGCTCGCGGAAGGAAGCGGATGCCGGTTCCCAGGCGGACACCCTCACGGACTGGACGCGCCGGTCCAGCACCAACGCCCGCGACGAGCGCCAGTCGGAGAACGGAACCCGGACGGATTCGTAGATGAAGTCCAGTTGGTACCGCGCGGTGTTCCCCACCCCTCCGAAGGACACGGTCTTGAGGAAGGGCCGTCCGGAGGCGTTCTGCTCATAGGTGAGCCGCGTCTTCCTCCCCGTCGCCGTGACCACTTCGGTGAGCGGCCAGGAATAGATTCCGGCACGGGTCTGCACCCGGGAAGGGCCGCCAAACGTATGCTTGCTGCCATCGGGCAGGAAGGCCACGAAGCCATCCGCGGTCGTCTCTACCCGTACGTGGGCGGACAGGCCCCGCGGGTACCAACTTCCATCCAATCCCTGGACGAGTTCACCCCAAGGACTGGTCAGTCCATCCGTGGCGTAATCCAACGCGCCCACCTGCCGGAAACGCGTCAGGAAGAGGTTCGAATGCCAGCCCATTCCCCATTCGGAAAGGCCCTGCTCCACGGAGTACTGGGGGAAGACCGGCGCGAGCAGGGGGCCGTGATCCGATGGCACCGCGAAGGGCGACTCCAGCGAGTAGCCCCCCCGGCTGAGGTCCGCCGCCTCGAAGGCAACGCCCGAGAGTTGGCCCACCAGGGAACCCCGTTGGGGGGCCGACAACGTGGGCGGTTGGATCAGCGAATCTGAAAAAGGATGGGCTTGCGCCACGGTAGCGAGGCTGGCCCATAGGCCCGCACAGGCTGAGAGCAGTTTCTTGGAGAAGGGAAATCGCACGAGTCGTCGCTAAGAATGAAGAAAAGGATGAAAAGGCCGGCCCGGGCAAAGCCCGAACCGGCCGACCACTTCATCACTGGATGGGAATCAACTCACTACTGGCAATTCTCCAACCAACCCAGCCCTCCCTGCTCGACCGGGCGGACGGACACGGTGAAGAAGAGGATGATGTCATCCGCTTCCCAGAGACCACTCAGGTCCGGCGAGCTGAAGTCGATGGAGAACTTGGTGAATGGAGACAGACCATTCGCGACACGGGTCGGGGCCGCGTAGTTGAGGAACCTGGAGCCCGCGTTGGCGATGGAACCATCATAGGTCGTCTTCACATTGAACGTCGTCCACTCTCGGGTGTCCATGAAGTACGAGACCGGACCATCTTCCCTGGGGAATACGAGCGATTGATCGAACTCGACATTCACGCGGATGTTCTCGCTCTCGGTGCGCTGTTTGGCCAGGGGATTGATCCAGACGAAGTGAATGCCCATGGCGTCGATGACCGGCGCGGCTTCGTTGCACCCCAGCTTCGAGGAGCCAGGGCTGACGCCGGCGGCATACAGGTCCGCTGGTGTCAGGACGATGGAGGCCCGCGTCTTGTTATCCACGGCGGCCCAGAGAGCAGCGGAGCGCTCCGTGTCCGCGGTGCGGAAGAGGCTGGGCTGCCTTGGGTGTGAGGGCACGATTACTGGACGCGGGAAACGCAACGCCACCTGCGTGGGAACCAGGGACGGAGTCCCACCCCTCGCATCTTCGAGGACACCGATCAGGTCCGTCACCAGATCATGAGCTGATTGGACGTGGAGGCGAAGGGTGTCCTCGACCTTGATCTGAATGAGCTTGTCGAGTTGGTCCTCGTAGTAGTCGCCCGTGAGTGTCTCGAACACACCCGGATGGCGCAGATCGACGATGGGATAGAGCTGTGACATCACCTTGTTCAGGACGAGGAGCGAATAGCCACTCAAGGTGTCCGCGTCCAGTTCCCTCAAGGCCCACGAGGACACCTTCCTGGTCATCCGCAGTTCCGCGTTGGACAACTGGAGCTGTTCATTGAGCGCGCGCGTCTCCAGGACGAGCCGGGCCATGCTCAGTTCCACGGTGCGTGCCTCCACCTTCTTCTCCAGCACCGCCAATTCCGCATCGAGCCATGCCTCGTAGATGCTCATGATGTCCGGGAAGTTCGTCAGTCCTCCCAGTTGAAGCAGGGCTGTCGAGCGCAGTTGCGCCTTGTCGCTGGGCAGCAGGCGACCACTGGCGAGGAAGTCGTCGGTCTGGCTGCGAATGTCGAGGAGGGTCTTCGCCATCTGGGTCGCCACCTCCGCGACCACGGAGCCCAGTGGCCGCACCCGGGTCATCGTCACGTTCAAGCCAACGCTCGTATCCACCGCGCAGCCGGTCTTGTCATTCACCACCAGGTAGACGTCCGCATCCTCCTGGACAGAGAACGAGGTGTAGGGCGACTGCACCACATGGATGTCCAAGATGGAGGCATGGTCGAGCGCCGTCGCGCCGCGCTTCATCACCACGGCCAGCAGGCTTCCCACGGGCATGTCCGGGAAGGGGGTGTTCTGCAGGCGGAGACCACGATGGAAGCTCGCCGTCTGGCGGCTCTCGCCGCCCAACGTACTGCTCGTCGAATTGGTGACACCTCCGCTCGTACCATGGTCGGACTTATAGCAACTCTCGACCCGCTCGTAGGCCCTGGCGCTGAAGACAGGCACTGACTCGTGGCCGATATTGAGCGACATCTCGGCCCCCGCGCAGTCACTGTACGAATTGGATTTACTGTAGAAGGTTCCATTCTGGTTCACGCGCTCCGTGGCGCTGGCCTTGAAAGTGGAACCCTCCGTGGAGATCGAGAAGCCCTCGGGTCCCGTGGTGAACCCCCTGCCTTGACTGCTGACCACGATTGGATTGGTGATGAAGGGCGCCTGCTGGGCGGTTTGCAATGCACAGGTCGGCGACCACGAACCCGACGTATCGAAATTGACCACGTCTCCCTTCTTGATGCTCAGGGAAGGCTCATCGTTTCCAGGGCCAGTCCCTGGCCACTTGTAGAACGACACCACCTCCACACCACTCTTTCCCTGGCTGGTGTCCCGTCGCGCGTTGTCGGCCGTGACATCCGCCAGGGTGCGGGAGACGCGATCATAAGCCACACGATTGTCACCGGCTTCCTTCTTGAGTTGCTGGTTGAGGATCTGAGCGAAGAGCGCGTAGCGCGCCTGCTGGACCTCGATGTTGTGACGCAGTGCCGCTTGATTCCTGCTGAACTCCTCGAGTTCGCTTACCTTCTGCTGAAGTTCCGCCAACAGCCGGGACTGGCCGCTCCGGGTCGAGATCTCCTGTTGCAGCGCCACCACGGCTTCCTTCCGGTTGGCGGAGTACGTATCGAGCTTGTTGCCGAGGTTGTCGTTGTCCGACTTCACACGGCTGATGGTTTGCTCCTGCTGGGCCTCCTGAATGCCGCGGTACAGCGTGTTCTGCAGGGTGGGCTCCAACAGGCCCGTGCGCTCATGGCTGCGCGTACGCGCCAGGGCTTGTTGGATGTGTTGAGCCAGCGGAACCATGCCGGGGCTCATGGACTCGGGCAGCCCACTGGAGAGCAGCTCCTTCCAGGAGTCGGCCTTGGACGCGTAGACGGGATTTTCCAGGAGCGAGTCGCGCACCGCGTTGGCCACCGTGGTGTGGTTGCGCTGGATTTGAGTGAAGACCTCCCTCCAGTTGACACCCACCTGGTTGGCCTTCCCAAGCTGGGTCTGGAGCCTGCCCGCGTCATCCAGGTTGGCCAGCAAGCCCCAGAGCTGACTCATCTGGGAGCTGTCCTCGGTGGGGCTGCAGCGCTTGAACCGGCAACCCAGGTCATGAAGGGGACGCAGTGACTCCAGGCGGTGAGTCAACCCCGTGAAGGCCTCCCCCATGACCAGGACAAGGGCCGAGGAAGTCATGGGCGGAGGACCCGAGACCGGCAGCGCGGCCCGCAGGACGTCACGCTCCACCGCCATGGAGAGGTTGGACACGTTGCCCAGGTAGGTATCGAGATAGTCGGTGAGTTGCTCCGCGGGCAGCGAGGGGATCTCCGTGTCCAGGTGAACCCGGGTCGCATACGCGGCGTCCCAGAAGGTGCTCAAGAAGCCGGGAAGCTTGTTCCCCACGCGCTCCTTGAAGAGCACCGGATCAGAAGACAGCTCCGAGCGCAGATTCACGTACCAGGTGTCCATCGCACGGAGCGCGTAATGCAGTTGCTGAGGGTCCACGACCGGCTCGCCCGCCGTGGGGGTGCTCAGGGACAAGGGGGTCACCTGCCGCGTCACCAGGCTCGCCATCAACGAGAAGAAGGAATCGCGATAGGCCGCGCTCGAGCAGGCGTCACCCACGGGAATGAGGGTGATGTCCGATGCCAGACCCAGACACTGGGAGAGGTAGGAGTCACGAGCGGAGCGGGGCACATGCGCCGGCTCCAGGAGCGAGCAGAAGCCGAGCTGCTGGTTCAAATTGCCCAGGTCTCCACACGCCGAGGTCACGGGAGGCGGGGTGAAGGGAGAAGGACAATCCAGCCGCACGCTCTTGTACGGGTCGGTGTTGTACAACTGGAGGATCCGCGCCTGCTGACCGTCGCTCAGCAGAGAGCCCTTACGCTCGAACAGGAGCTTCAGACGCTCGACGAGCTGGTTCGCCAGCGCTGGACGCGACACCCCGGAAAGTGGCGCCCCCTCGGGGAGGCCGGCGACATCGTTCTGCGCCCCCAACATACCATCGAGACAGTTGTAGAGTTCTCTCGCCTGCTGCTGGGTCTGAGCCGGGTTGTCGAGCGGCTTGTCCTCACAGGTCAGGCAACGGGTCGACCCGAATTCCACGGCGGGAGTGGGGACGGAGCCGTTCAGGTTGAGCAGCTTCTTCCAGGCCACCTGGACCTTCGGATCCGACTTGAGCGCATCCACCGATTGCCCCGGCGCGGAGAAGAACGGGCCCGCGTCTGTGCCACAAGCGTTCGGGTCGAGCGACTCCAGGAAGGCGGGGTGGCGGCAGGTCCCGTACAGAGGTTCGGGGCAACTGAACGCGGGGCACCGTGAGTCGTTGTAGACGGTCCCCATGATGGGAGCATTGTAGAGCGTGTATCGACACTCAGTACTACCTCGCTCAATCCAGAAATCGTAGATGATATCGTCCCGCAGCTCTTCTGGGTACCCCGCCACATCATTGAGAACCTGTTTCTGGCAGGGATAGACGGTATCGTAGACATTGATCGTCTCGCAGTTGTAAGGCAAGCCCCACTCATCGTACTGACACTGCTCGTATGAATAAGAGAATTCAGGCTCTACCCACACGGTGCGATCCACTCTCTGGGTTCCGACAACCTGTTCACAAGGCTGGTAACAAGTCTTTGGTTTCGTCCCAACCTGGGGACACTTCGGATCGTCCGTTCGCGCGTTGTAGCACTTGAGCTTCAGCTCCTGCGGCCCGGAACAGGTCCGCGAGTCCGTCGAGCCCGCGTTGGCCGCGGACGTCTTCCAGGAGAGTACGCTGTCGGAGCACGAATCCAGTTCCTGCTCAACGACATCCATTGGCTCGATGCCGATCTCCTGCTCAGGCACCCCGCCACACGCGAGCAGCCACATGAGACAGCTCGCCATCCACACACTTACCCTATTCAAAGATCCCCCTCGGAAATCCCGTGCGAAGAGTTCGCCACGGATGATCCGTCACCTGGACATTGACGGAGCCGCGCCAATAGCACGAGACACCATGGGTTTGTTCTGTTTAAGCGCCAGATGCGTATGCATGGCCGCCATCTCAAATTCTCCATATCCTGGAATGAACTCCATCGAAGCGCAGGGCCAAAGCCGATCAATCGCCCCCCTGGAACCAGCGGATCGCCGCACCGGAGGGTCGTCGACTACAGTGCCGCCGCTATGTTCCGCGTCCAGAGTGGTCTCTTCCTTCCTCTCGTGCTGTTCCTCGCGTGCACCACGCCGACCCGGGCGGTGCACCCTACGCCACGCCCCACCGACGGCCCCGAGCTGGTGCTCGTGGAGAGCAGTCCGGTGGAGGCCCGGATGGACCACCCGGACATCCCCGATGCCTGGGAGGTCTGGCCGGACATGGTCAACGGGGCCACGCGCTCGATTGATCTCGCCGAGTTCTACCTGAGCAACGCGCCGGGCAGCCGCCTGGAGACGGTGATTCAGGCCCTCGAGGCCGCGGCGGACCGGGGCGTGAAGGTGCGTGTACTCGCCGAGGAGAAGTTCGCGAAGACCTACCCGGAGACGCTCGAGCGGCTGGCGAAGCGGCCGGGCATCACCGTGCGCCGCATGGACACGGCCGCCTCCATGGGCGGCGTGCTGCACGCGAAGTACTTCGTCGTGGACGGGCGCGAGGCGTACCTGGGCAGCCAGAACTTCGACTGGCGCTCGCTGGAGCACATCCAGGAGCTGGGCCTGCGCGTGCGCGTCCCCGGCGTCGTGCGCGCGCTCGCGGATGTCTTCGAGCAGGACTGGGCCCTCGCGGGAGGAGAGCCCAAGCCCACCGTGTCCAATTCGGCGGGTGGCCCGTTCTCCGCCCGCGTCGAGGGAGGCGAGGTGTCGGTGACGCCCGCGCTCAGCCCCCAGGGCTACCTGCCCGACCCTGGCACGTGGGACCTGCCGAAGCTCGTGGGCCTCATCGATGGCGCGAAGCGCTCGGTGCGGGTGCAGGTGCTCACCTACAAGACGAAGGGACGCGATGGGACCGTCTTCACCGACCTGGAGGACGCGCTGAAGCGGGCCGCGGCACGTGGGGTGACGGTGGAGCTGCTCGTGGCGGACTGGAGCCAGCGCAAGGGCACCATCGAGGGACTCCAAGCCCTCCAGGCGCCGCCAGGATTGACGGTGAAGCTGTTCACCGTGCCGCCCTGGTCGGGAGGCTTCGTTCCCTTCGCGCGCGTGGTGCACGCCAAGTACCTGGTGGTGGATGGCGAGCGGGCGTGGGTGGGCACGAGCAACTGGGAGAAGGACTACTTCACCCAGAGCCGCAACGTGGGCGTCATCGTGGAGGGGCAGGCCTTCGCTCGCCAGCTCGAGCGCTTCTTCTCGGACAACTGGGCAAGCCCGTATGCCTCGCCCGTGGATCCTCGCGCCACGTACACCGCGCCCAACATCAGCGGCTCGCCATGAACCTCATCCTCCTGTCCACGCCCCTGTTCTTCATCTTGATGGCCCTCGAATGGCTGGGCGGGCGGCTCCAGCACCGGCGCGTCTTCCGCGGCGCGGATGTCTTCGCCAACCTGTGCCTCGGCACGGCCCAGACGGTCTTCGCCGCCGTGAGCGCGGGCCTGCTCGCGGGCTCCTATGTGACGCTGTATTCGCTGCGCCTCTTCGACATCCCATCCACGTCCGCGTGGGCCTGGGTGGTGCTGCTGCTCGGCACCGACTTCTGTTACTACTGGTTCCACCGCGCCTCGCACCGCATCCGCCTGACCTGGGCCGCCCACGCGCCCCACCACCAGAGCGAGGACTACAACCTGTCCGTCGCCCTGCGGCAGGGCCCCATCCAGCCCCTCTTCTCCCGCGTCTTCTACCTGCCGCTCGCCCTGCTGGGCTTCCCCCCCGCCATGTTCGCCACCGCCGTGGCGCTCAACACGCTCTATCAATTCTGGGTCCACACCGAGCTCATCCGCACGCTCGGCCCTCTGGAGTGGATCTTCGTCACGCCCTCGCATCACCGCGTGCACCACGCCTGCAACGGGCGCTATCTCGACAAGAACCACGGCGGCATGTTGATCATCTGGGATCGGATGTTCGGCACCTTCGAGGCCGAGCGCGAACAGGTGACGTACGGCACCGTCAAACCGGTGGGCACCTTCAACCCGCTCGTGGCCGCGTTGACCCCCTTCCGGGAGCTCGTGGCCACCATCCGCGGGACGCCTCGCTTCCTCGACAAGCTCAAGGTGCCCTTCATGCCGCCCGAGTGGAGTCCTCCCGGCGTGGAGGCCCCCTCCCTCGACGTCCCTCCGGGGCGGCCCCGCTTCGAGGTGCACGCCCCCCGCCGGGTGGCGCTCTACGTGCTGCTCGTGGGCAGCCTGTCCTTGGCCCTCATCCTGGCGTTCCAGGTGCGGATTTCCTCCCTGTCCCCGGCCGTGCGGCTCGCGTTCGTGGCCTGGTTCCTCGCCTCGCTGGGAGGACTCGGGGGCGTGCTGGAGGGCCGGCGCTGGGCACGCCCCGTGGAGGCACTGCGGCTCGTGGCGGCGCCCTTCCTGATCGCGGCGCTCTGAGTTCCGCGACTCCGTTCACGGGGTCGACCAGAACAAGGTGCCACCCGGCCCGGTCCCGGTTTGCCGTGGGAGCAGCATCACCTTCGCGCGTCCTCTTCCAGCATCGCTTGAAGTTCCGGGTGGGAAGAGATCAGAGCGAGTTACGAACGGGCGCTGCATCGAGTAGCCGGACGATGTGTCCAGCGTGTTGATGGTGAGCTTCCGGTTGCCCGTGAGGGTGAGACTACGCGCTACCATGTGCCTGCCCCTCCTTGAGATTCTGCGTGTAGCCCGAAACCGCATCCACCCAGATGAACTCAAAGACACCCCTGAAGCGGACCCCTTCCGCCGAGGCCGTCACGATCAGGCCCTTCTCCTCGCTCCTCGCGATGTCGATGTCCGCGATGATGTTGGAGGTCCATCCCCGCAGCTCAAGGCCCAACACGCCAATACACAGCAGCCTGACTTGAGCCGTGTTGGCACAAGCTTTGATCCACTTCGGCGGAGGCGCGACGGGGAAATCGTTCAAATCAAACCGGATACTCACCGTGTCGCCATCATCAGCGAGCAGTCCCACCTCGAGCAACCGCACCTTCCGCAGCGAAGGGGCGACCGGATACAACTTGCGGAGAAATACCGTTTTATCGAGCAAATCCACCCAGTCCATACACAGTCCTCGAAGTCGAAACCAGCCGTTCACCGCCCACACTCGATTGAGAGATTGCTCTCTCGCCCGTCGGCGTCCCTTGCATCCTTCGCGAGGACGTATCCACCAAGCCCAACGGACGAATCAATTTCGTAAAGCACCAACTCACCGGCCAGGATGGCTCGCGTACACCGAGCCGGGATCTCCAACTCGCGACATCGCTCGCTCGTCCCCTCACGTGACGCGGACCAGACATATAAATCGAGCAAGACATTCTGCTCGCGGAACGGGCCCAGCTCCACGTCTTCCACTCCCGAAAACTCCAGGAGGGCGTCCGAGCCATCGCGCATCCGCAGCCTCAAGCTCAGCCTCTTCGCCTCCCGGTGGTTCTCCACCGCCACGACTTCCGCATCATGCACGTCCAGATGGAATGCGCTCACCCTGTCCCTCTGCTCCCCTCACGACCCACCCATCCGGTGGCTCGCGCACGACCGGTGCTCAATCCACGCTCGTGGTTGACTCCAACCGCCGCAACATCTCGAGCCCCAACTCGAGCTTGCGCCGACTCGAGATCGTCAGAGACGGGTGTGCCTTCTTGTAGTCACGAACAGAAAATACCTCGACGATTGGCTCCACCGCGACTGACAACCTGTCTACCTCGACGACCACCAGGAGATCCGGCCCGGCGACCACCGTGTAGATGTCTTCGCCCTGCTCTGGAATCCAGTCCACGACAAAGGCCTTCTTCAGCCCGGGGCATACCGCCGTCAAGGCGGAGAGCAGCCTCGAGTTCTGGCCTTCGAACAGCCAGGAATTAGAACTCTCGAGTTCCTGGCTCAGCCGCTCGGTGTCAGGTCCCGGCTTGAACATTCGCGGAGCCACTCAGGCGAACAGCTCGAGCAGATCGTCCCGGGTGATGGCCGTCGCGGTGGAGGCCTCGCTCAGGGCCGCCTCGAAGAGGGCGCGCTTCTTCTCCTGCAACCCCAGGATGCGCTCCTCCACCGTGCCCTGCGACACCAGCCGGTAGACCATCACCGGCCGCTCCTGGCCGATGCGGTGCGCCCGGTCCGCCGCCTGCGCCTCGGCCGCCGGGTTCCACCAGGGATCCATCAGGAACACGTGGTCCGCCGCCGTGAGGTTCAAACCCGTACCACCCGCCTTGAGCGACATGAGCAGCACCGGCGCCCCATCCTGCCCCTGGAAGCGCTCCGTCACCTCGCCCCGGTTCGCCGTCGAGCCATCCAGCCGATCGAAGGCAATGCCCGCCATCTTCAGGTGCGGCTCGATGAGATCCAACAGCGACGTCCACTGCGAGAACACCAGCGCCTTGTGCCCGTCCAACACCGCCGTGCCCAGCGCCTCCACGAGCGTCTGCACCTTCGAGGACGTGTTCGCCCGCTGGCCCGGCACGAGCGCCGAGTGGCACGCCGCCTGACGCAGCCGCAACAGCGCCTCGAGCGCCTTGAGCACGTTGCCGCCCTCGTTCAACAGCGCCACCACCTCCGCGCGCGTCGCCGCCATCACCGCGTCGTAGACCGAGCGCTCACGCTCATCCAACGACACGTGCATGACGGACTCGGTGCGCGGCGGCAGCTCGGGCGCCACCTCGCGCTTGAGCCGGCGCAGCACGAAGGGCCGGATGCGCCGACGCAAGCCCTCCGCCGCCCCCTTCTGCCCATCCGCGATGGGCCGCGCCACCTTCTCCTCGAACTGCCGGCGCGCCCCGAGCAACCCCGGGTTGGTGAAGTGCATCAGGCTCCAGAGTTCCTCCAGCCGGTTCTCCAGCGGCGTGCCGCTCAATGCCAGACGGAAGTTCGCCTGGAGCCCGAACGCCGCGCGCGCCACCTGGCTCTCCGGATTCTTGATGGCCTGGGCCTCGTCGAGCACCACCGCGTCCCAGGTGCGCCCCCCGAGCACCGCCGCGTCCAATCGCAGCAGGGCATACGTGGTGATCGTCACATCGGCCGACTCGTCCAGGGCCCGGCCAGGCCCGTGGTACACGCACACCTTGAGCGAGGGGCGGAAGCGCTTGAGCTCCCCGGCCCAGTTGGGCAGCACGCTCGTGGGACACACGACGAGCGAGCGCGGACCCAGCGTGCAGATCGTCTGGAGCGTCTTGCCGAGGCCCATGTCGTCCGCGAGGATGCCGCCGAGCCCCGCGCTCTTCAGGAAGCCCAGCCAGCTCACGCCCTGCAACTGATAGGCGCGCAGCGTCGCGGTGAGATCCGCCGGCAGCACGGGCGCCGGCAGCTTCTCGAAGCCCTCGACGAGCGGCGCCAGCTTGTCGAGCCCCGGCGGAGGCGGCTGCTCCAGCGTCTCGCACAGCGTCTTCAACTCCGGCAGCGCGAAGGCGGCCACCTTGCCATCGGCCTGCCGCGCCGCGAGCAGATCCGCCACGCGCGCGCCATTCTTGTCCAGCCACGCCCGGGGCAGCGGCGCCCAGCCACCCCCCTCGAGCGGCACGAGCCCCAGCCCCTCGTTCCAGGCACGCACCACCGCCGCGGCGTCCACCGTCTTCGGCCCGCCCTTGACGCCCTCCACCTGGAAGTCGAGCGTGAAGCGCACCTCGGGCATGCCGGGGCCCTGCGCGTTGGACTCCACGCGGAGCAGAGGCACCAGCCGCATGTCCGGGCTCACCACGCCCGCCGCGTCTCCGGCCAGGTCTCCCCGCCAGCGCCGCAGCTTGTCCGCCCAGCGCACCATCTCCTGGCCCTGCACCGTCACGCGCCGCCCGGGCACCAGGTTCAGCTCGTCGCGTAGCTGGTGGATGAGTTTCTGCTCGGCCACCTCGTCGCGCACGGGCACCGAGCCGCGCAGGTACACCATGCGCCCGTTGTCGATGCGCACCGAGGGCGGCGCGCCGTAGACGAGCGTGGGCATCACCGACAGGCCCGACTCCAACTGCTGCAACTCCACCAGGATGCGCGGCTTGAGATCGCGATCCAGCGACGGCAGACGCCGGCTGCGCATGTCGATGGGCATGCGCCTGGCCAGCTCCGGCAGCACCTTCGAGGAGATCTCCCCAATCTGCTCGGCCGAGAAGGTGCGCGTGCTCGGCAGGTTCTCCAACCACGCACCCGTCACCTTCGTCTCGCCCAGGCGGGCCAGCGCATCGCCACACACGGCGACGCCCGGACTCACCACGTCGGTGATGCGCGGATCCTTCGCCACGGTGATGACGAACTGCCCGCCCCGGTCCTCCACCAGCGCGCGGGGGTAGACGATCTCATCCGAGACGGCGACGGGCATCCCGTCGAGCAGGACGTTGCGCGCCCCCTCGAGCACCTTGAGCAGGGACTCCAGACGCTCGGGAGGCAGGGCGCCCCGGATGCGCTTCTCCAGGAGCCGGTCCGCGAGCAGATCCCCCTGCTCCACTTGGAGCTTCGCGGCGCGAGCGGGCCTGGCCATGAGCGAGGCGAGGCTGTCCTCCAAGGGCTCCGTCTTGCCGTCGGCGTGGGCGATCTCGCGATGCAGCTCCAGTCCGCCCTCGGCGCGGGAGAAGCGGTACACCACGCGCGACCAGCGCGCCGCGGTCACCTCCAGGGGTGTGTCCTGCTTCTCCGCCTGTTGCACGGAGATGGCCGCGGCCACCACGTGCTCGCACGGGTCCACCTGGCTCGGGCAATCGCATTCCCAGACATCGTCGGCCGGGTAGAGCGACACGGTGAGGGCCACCGTCTTCCCGGGCGCCTTCACCCGAAGTTGCAGCTCCTTGTCCGTGCGCTTCTGCAGCGCGACGGCCCCCGAGCGGGCGAGGTTCACCCCGACGGTCCAGATGCCAGGGCGGGCTTCCTTCCGGACGGTTTCCAACAACTGAGCGAAGGCGGACATGGGAGGTGCTCCTAACCCTCCCGGCGTGCGCCGCGCAACCCGGGCGTTCACCCGAGCGCGCGCAGCGTGTCCGCCACCTTGCGCAGGTCCTCCTCGAAGTGCAGCCGGGCCCGCACCCGTGCCCGCTCGTCGGGCATGCGCAGGAGCGCCGAGGGGTGGAAGGTCGCCATCCACGCCTTCGCCCAGGGCGTCTCGAACACCTGCCCCCGGCTCAGGTTGATGCGGAAGCCCGGCCCCAGGAAGGACTGCGCCGCCGTGGCCCCCAGGCAGAGAATCATCCTCGGCCGCACCCGCTCCACCTCCGCGTGCAGCCACGCCTTGCACGCGAGCATCTCGCGCCGCCCCGGCTTCGCGTGCAGCCGCTGCTTCTCCTCCCCCATCCACCCGAAGTGCTTCACCGCGTTGGTGACGTACAGCTCCTCGCGCTTCAGCCCCACCCCCGCGAGCACCTCGTCCAGCAGCCGGCCCGCCGGACCGATGAAGGGCCGGCCCTCCCGATCCTCCGTGTCTCCGGGCTGCTCCCCCACGAGCATCAACCGGGCGTCCTCCGGTCCCTCACCGAACACCGTCTGTGTCGCCCGCTCGTGCAGCGGACACGCCCGGCACCCCTTCGCCGCCTCGGCGAGCGAGGCGATGTCCCGCTGCTCCGGCAGGAAGCGGCTCGACTCGGACAGCTCGAGGCGCGGGCCCACCATGCGCGCGGTGCGCTCCGGCGCCTGGCGCACCAGCTCCGGAATGAGCCGGGCCTCCGGCAGCGTCGCCCAGTGCTTCCGGGGCATCTCCGCGCGCATGGCCCTCACGTTGAGCCGCGCCGGATTGAAGGTCGACGCGTAGTACGTCCCCCACATCTCCTCCAGCACGTCCCCCTCGGGCGCTTCCGAGCGCGGCACCCCGGGCCCGAACAGGAGCCGCTCCAGGTCCCACGACACGCTCGCGTCCGGCGTGAGGATGCTCCAGCGCATGGAGGGAAAGCGCCGCGCGAAGAAGGGCGCCACGTAGCGCACCACGAGGTGCTCGGGCCGGTGCCACGCGATGAAGTACTCCTCCCCTTCCCGCTCCACCCGCCGGAAGCGCACGAAGGCCTTCATCTTGTGCGCGTCCCGCTGCACCGCCTTCGCGAGCATGAGCAACCGGTACACGTCCGCGTCGCTCTCCACTTCCAGCAGCTTGCGCTCGCCATGGGTGAGCCGCCACAGCACCCGGTAGAGCAGGCCCCAGCGCTC
Organism: Cystobacter fuscus DSM 2262; assembly: GCF_000335475.2. Classification (NCBI taxonomy): domain Bacteria; kingdom Pseudomonadati; phylum Myxococcota; class Myxococcia; order Myxococcales; family Archangiaceae; genus Cystobacter; species Cystobacter fuscus. The sequence goes on from NZ_ANAH02000074.1 coordinate 106,566, forward strand.
GGGGGAGCGGTGACAGGCCACCTTCTCCGCCAGCTCCAGGAACGCCGGGGGCACCGCCAGCCCCGCCACGGGCGCACTCGCCGGCACCGCCTCCGGCGCGAGCAGCGAGGCCTGCGCGTCCCGCTCCTCCGTGAAGAGCACCCGCTCCGGGGGCACGCCCCGCACGAGCAACCCCCGCGCCGCCGCGCGGAAGGACTCCAGGTCCGGCCCCACCTCCACCCGCATCAGAGCTCTCCCGTGCGCGCCTCGTGGGCCGCGGTGAACAGGGAGAGCTGCGTGGCGGGCGGCGTCACCCGCTCGGCGAGCCGGTGCGAGTCCAACAGCCCCGTGGGCCGGTGGTCCGCCGTCACGATGAAGGGCTTCACCCGCGTGAGCGGCACCCGCAGCCGCGCCAGGTCCGCGAGGGTGATGCGGTGCCACCGGCGGATGCGAATCAACCGGTCCACCGTGCGCACGCCCATGCCCGGCACGCGCAGCAGCCGCTCGCGCGGGGCCCGGTTCACATCGACGGGGAAGGCCTCGCGCCGGCGCAGCGCCCACGCGAGCTTCGGATCCATCTCCAGTGACAGGTCCGGATGCTCGGGTGGCGCGAGCTCGTCCACGCGAAAGCCATAGAAGCGCAAGAGCCAGTCCGCCTGGTACAGCCGGTGCTCGCGCACGAGCGGCGGAGCCTTGGCGGGCAGCCGCGCGTCCACGAGCGGAATGGGGCTGTAGGCCGAGTAGTACACGCGCTTGAGCCCGAAGCGCGAATAGAGCCGGCTCGCGGTGTCGAGGATGGCGGCGTCCGGCGTGGGCGTGGCGCCGACGATCATCTGCGTGCTCTGCCCCGCGGGAGCGAACTTCGGCGCCTTGGGACTCTCCACGCGCTCGGCCTTGGACTGGGCCACCCGCGTGGAGATCTCCTTCATCGTCTCGCCCGTGACGGCGAAGCTCTTCTCCGGCGCGAGCTTGCGCAAGTCCGTCTCCGTGGGCAGCTCGATGTTGGCGCTCAGCCGGTCCGCGTGCCGGCCCGCCGCGTCGATGAGCTCCTTCGAGGCGCCCGGCACCGTCTTGAGGTGGATGTAGCCCTGGAACTGGTGCACCTCGCGCAGCGTGCGCGCCACCTCGACGAGCTGCTCCATCGTGTAGTCCGGGCTCTTGATGACCCCGGAGCTGAGGAACAGGCCCTCGATGTAGTTGCGCTTGTAGAAGTCGAGCGTGAGCCGCACCACCTCCTCGGGAGTGAAGCGCGCCCGGGCCGTGTCGCTGGAGATGCGGTTGATGCAGTACTGACAATCATAGATACAGAAATTGGTGAGCAATATCTTCAGCAATGACACACACCGGCCGTCCGGCGTGTAGCTGTGGCAGATGCCCATGCCCTCCACGCTGCCGAGCCCCTCCTTCGCAGCCTTGCGTTGGCCGCCGCTGCTCGAACACGAGGCGTCGTACTTCGCGGCATCGGCGAGGATCTCCAGCTTCTTGCGCACGTCCATGCGGAAATCCTAGTCACGCCCCCTGACGCGAGGCGCCGTGAAGCGAATCAGCGGACAAACGGGCAGGCCATCGCCTCCTCGAGCTTGCCTGGCTGGCTTGCGTGCCGGGCGAGCGGATGCTCTCATGCGCGGCGTTGCTGGGAGGGGTTCCCCCCCGCATGTCTGTCTTCTCATCACTCCGATTCACCCCCTATCCCCGAGGTCCGCAATGTCGTCGACGATCTATGAAGCGCCGGGTCAGAAGGGCAGCAAGGTCCAGTACCTCCCCCGCTACGGCAACTACATCGGCGGGGAGTTCGTGCCGCCCGTGAAGGGCCAGTACTTCGAGAACATCAGCCCCGTCACCGGCAAACCCTTCTGCGAGGTGCCGCGCTCGACCGCCGAGGACGTGGACAAGGCGCTCGACGCCGCCCACAAGGCCCGCGCCGCCTGGGGCCGCACCTCGCCCGCCGTCCGAGCCGACATCCTCCAGAAGATCGCCGACCGCATGCAGGCGAACCTCGAGATGCTCGCCGTCTCCGAGACGTGGGACAACGGCAAGCCCATCCGCGAGGCACTCGCCGCGGACCTGCCGCTCGCCGTGGACCACTTCCGCTACTTCGCCAGCTGCCTGCGCGCCCAGGAGGGCAGCCTGTCGGAGCTCGACGCGGACACCGTCGCCTACCACTTCCAGGAGCCGCTCGGCGTGGTGGCGCAAATCATCCCCTGGAACTTCCCCCTGCTCATGGCGGCGTGGAAGCTGGCCCCCGCGCTCGCCGCCGGCAACTGCGTCGTGCTCAAGCCCGCCGAGCAGACCCCCGTCACCATCCTCAAGTTCGCCGAGCTGGTGGGCGACCTCCTGCCCCCCGGCGTGCTCAACATCGTCAACGGGTTTGGGATTGAAGCGGGCAAGCCCCTGGCGAGCAGCAAGCGCGTGGCCAAGGTGGCCTTCACCGGCGAGACGACCACCGGCCGGCTCATCATGCAGTACGCGAGCGAGAACCTGATTCCCGTGACGCTGGAGCTGGGCGGCAAGTCGCCCAACATCTTCTTCGCGGACGTGTTCTCCAAGGACGATGACTTCGCCCAGAAGGCGCTCGAGGGCTTCAGCATGTTCGCCCTCAACCAGGGCGAGGTGTGCACCTGCCCCTCGCGCGCGCTCGTGCAGGAGAGCTTCTACGACGACTTCATGCACAAGGCCGTCGAGCGCTCCCGGAGGATCGTCCAGGGCAACCCGCTGGACACCGCGACGATGCTCGGCGCGCAGGCCTCCAATGATCAGCTCGAGAAGATCCTCTCGTACATGGACATCGGCCGGAAGGAAGGCGCGAAGGTGCTGCTCGGCGGCGAGCGCGCGAGCCTGCCCGGGGCGCTCGCCGAGGGCTACTACGTGCAGCCCACCATCTTCGAGGGCCACAACCGCATGCGCATCTTCCAGGAGGAGATCTTCGGCCCGGTGGTGTCGGTGGCGAAGTTCAAGGACATGGAGGACGCGCTGGCGCTCGCCAATGACACGCTCTACGGCCTGGGCGCCGGCGTGTGGTCGCGCGACACGAACACCGCCTACCGCGTGGGCCGCGCCATCCAGGCGGGCCGCGTGTGGGTCAACTGCTACCACCTCTACCCGGCGCACGCGGCGTTCGGCGGCTACAAGCAATCGGGCATCGGCCGCGAGACGCACAAGATGATGCTCTCGCACTACCAGCAGACGAAGAACCTGCTCGTCAGCTACGACCCCAAGCCCATGGGTTTCTTCTAATGCCCATCGAGCGCGTCACCGTCACGCCCGCCGCCGAGTCCCTGCTGCGCAAGATGCAGGGCCTTCACGGCCCCCTGATGTTCCATCAGTCCGGAGGGTGCTGTGACGGCAGCGCGCCCATGTGCTTTCCCCGGAAGGAGTTCCGCGTGGGCCAGGAGGACGTGTACCTGGGCACCATCGTGGACACGCCCTTCTACATCGGCGGCTCCCAGTTCGAGTACTGGCAGCACACCCACCTCACGGTGGACGTGGTGAAGGGCCGTGGCAGCGGCTTCTCCGTGGAGGCTCCCGAGGGGGTTCGCTTCCTCATCCGCTCCCGGGTCTTCACGGACGACGAGTACGCCGCCCTCCAGAAGGAGGGGCCGCCGCCCCGGGGCCCCCAGCCGGACTGAGCGTCCTACTTCCTCCCCCCCGAGGTGCATGCCCACCGGGAGCACTCGGGGGGGAGGCGGAGTTGGGTTACAATGGGCGTTCGTTCCTGGAGAGTGAATGACGCCTGGCCATCGCGAGTGGAGGATTGGGCCCCATACGCTCCGCTTCGAGCCTCCCGACCTCCTGCGGATCGACTTCCACGGAGTGCTCACCCTGGAGGACGCCCCACGCATGGTCGAGATCTACCGCGAGTTGGGCAGGGCGGTGCGCCTGTACGTGCTGGGCAGCATGAGCGAAGCCGAGCCGCTCGAGCCCGATGTCCGGCACTACCTCAGCGAGCACATACGCTCCGAGTGGTTCGAAGCCACCGTCTATTTCGGGGCGCGTCTGGTCCACAAGGCGTTGATCAAGGGGGCGGTGATCGCGGCCCAACTGGACGGGTCCACGCAGAAGGAGATGGAGCAATCGCTGGCGGCCATCCACTTCGTCGCCACGCGGGAGGAAGCCGAGCAGCTCCTCCTCCAGTTGCGCGCGAGGGCGAGCGACCGGGTCGCCTGACGCGGGCCCGCCGAGCGGCGGATTACAGGTTGGTGAGGCGGGCGAGCTGGATGTTCGAGTTGAGCATCTGCTGCGCCATCATCAGCTTGCCACCGTCCTGGAGCGTGGAAGAACGGCTCCGGGCGTCGGCGAGCGCGCCCTGCTCCTGGGCGAGCATGCTCAGCTCGCCGTTGCTGATGGTGCCCTGCTTGACGCCCTGGCTGAGGGCCCCCAGCTGATTGGCCTGGGTCTGGGCCACCGGATTGAAGGGCGCGAAGGAGGACTTCGAGCCGTTCTCGAACGCCGCCTTGGTGTTCATGACGTTCTGCGTGCTCATCTGGGACAGGTTGGCCGCCTCACCCAGGGTGATCTGCCCGTCCGCCGAGGCGCTCTTCGTCGCCGCGGCCAACTGCTGCACGCCCTGCATCAACTGGCCGAGCTCCTGCGAGGTGATGTTGCCCGAGCGCACACCCTGGGAGATCTTCTCCAGCAGCGCGCCCTGCTCCGTCTTCAGGTTCTTCAGCAGGGTGGCGGCGTCTCCGAAGGGAAGCGCGGTGTTGGCGCCCGGAAGCTGCGGCTGGCCGGCGCCCGGAAGCTGCGGCTGGCCGGCGCCCGGAAGCTGCGGCTGGCCGGCGCCCGGAACCTGGCCGTGGGCACCGCCATTGAGCAGACCCTGCAGGGCCTGGAGCATCTGCGCGAGCTGCGCGAGCGGATTGGACTGGCCCTGGGGTCCGCCCACGCCGTGCTGCGGCTGCGGCACGCCCTGGCCCATCTGGGGCGCGAAGGAGTCCTTCTGGCCGAGGGTCGACTTGATCTGCTGGAGCGCCCCGGCGAGCTGCGACATGGACTGGAGCAACTGGCTGGCGAGCTGGGCGTTGATCTTGCCCTGGCCCTGGGAAACGTTGGCCTGCACACCCGCGAGCTGGCTCAGCGTGTTGAGCAGGGCGGCGGGGTTGTTCTTGAGGGAGGCGATGGACACGGGCGGCTCCAGGATGGGGAGGCGACTCGGAGGAGAGTCGGAGACAGCGATGCCGAGAGGTAGTGCAGTGGGCATGCCATGGCCCGTCGGCGGACTCCACGGGGGCGGGCTTCGTGAAAACGGGGAGTTGCGGCTCTGCTCCCACGGCTTGGATCACGGGGCCGCCCCAGTTCCCTGGTGACTGGAGTCACCAGTGGTGACAACGGTCCGCGGAAAACGGCGAGCGCCCGGAACCTCGCGGCTCCAGGCGCTCGTCACGTCCAGGCGAGGGGGAGGCTCAACGCCTCACTTCACGCCCACCGCGGTCCAGGCGTCCTTGACCTTCTGCACCTCCACCGACTTCGCGCCGTACAGGTCCGTGGCCGCCTTGACGGTGGCCTCGCGCGCCTGGGCGAAGGTGGTGTTGGGCGTCATGTACGTGGTGAGCGCCCGGCCGAAGATCTTCTGGCTCTTGTCCATGCCGATGCCCCCGTCCACTCCCAGGCCCGACGTGCGGTTCTTCCCGCCCTCGGTCACCAGGTAGAAGGCGTTGTTGGCGATGCCGCTCGAGCCGTGCACCTCCGTCTGCTTCGGGTAGTTGCTGTAGTGGTCGACCGAGTAGCCGTCCTTCGTCGGCTCGTCCATGTACCGGAGGGCATCCCCCGAGCCGTTGGCCGGCGTCCACGCGTCCTCGCCCACCTTCCAGTCGAACTGCACCGACTTGTTCTTCTGCGCGGCGTACCACTCCACGCCCGAGCCGATGATGTCGCTGAAGGACTCGTTGAGGCCGCCGGACTCGCCGTCGTAGATGAGGCCCGCGGTGCGCTCGGTGAGGCCGTGGGCGATTTCGTGGCCCGCGATGTCCAGCGTGGTGAGCGGACCGGCGTTCTTCCCGTCCCCATCGCCGTAGTTCATCTTCTCGCCGTCCCAGTAGGCGTTGACCATGGCGCTGCCGTCCTGCTCGTTCACGTGCACGTAGGAGACGAGCTTCTCGCCCTTGCCGTCCAGCGAGTCGCGGCCCAGCACGTCCTTGATGAAGTCGTACGTCATCTCCGCGCCGTAGTGCGCGTCCACCGCCGCCTTGGTGCGCGCGTTGTCACCCGCCTCACCCCACACGTCGTTGGCGTCGGTGAAGGGCGTCGTGCCGCTGGCCGTGGACTTGTTCTTCGCGTCGTACGTCACCACGCCCCCGCCCCGGCTCTTGTCCTCCAGCGCGTAGGAGCCATTGGCCTGCTTCGTGGTCGAGAGGTCCACCTTGCCGCTGTAGAGCGTGGTGTCGTCCACCTTGCCCGCGGCCGGGGTGGTCGGCGTGGAGGGAGTGGACGGAGGAGTCGTCTGGGACGGGCCCGCCTTGGCGTGCGGCACCTCGATGCCACCCATCTGGTTGAAGCTCTTGAGCAGCGCACCGGTGTTGGCGTCCACCAGGTAGTTCATGCGGCGAGGCCCCTGAGCGGCCTTGAAGCTCGAGGTGTTGCTGAGCTGCACGTGGTAGGCGGCGTGGTACTGGCCGTCGTTGCCCTTGACGACGACGCGCTCGGAAGTAGGGGCGCGGTCCGTGGAGCCAGCGAACTGCTTCTGGGCGAGGGCGAGCGCGTCCTTGGCCTCGAGCTTCACGGGCGCCGAGCCCAGGCCCTTGGGGATGCTGGAGAGCTGACCGGTGACGTCGGCCACCTTGCCCTCCTTGTCCAGGTGGCTGATGACCTGCTCGGCGAAGACCTTGGTGCCCTCGTGGGTGCGGTCCAGGCGCACGTGCGTCATGCCCAGCTCGTCCTTGAACACCTGACGGGGCGAGACGGAGGCGGCGGCGCCCGGCGAGGCTGCCACGCCGCGCGTGGAGCCCCCGAGGAAGTCGAGCGACTTCTGGATGGCGGCCTTCGCCTCCTGGCTGTCGAGGGACAGGGGGCCGGAGCTGGCGGAGGAGGCCGCGGAGGCGGAGAGGGCCACGGCGGGACGGGCGGCGGTGGCGAAGGTCGAGCCGGACTCGAACCCCTTGGAGGCAGCGGGAGCCTGCTGGCTCTTGGGGGCGGCGATGGGCGCCTGGGTCGCGGCAGCGGGGACGACGGGGGACTGCGGCGCGGCGACCGGGGTCTGCTTGTTGGAGACGATCATGGCAGTGGGGCTTTCTGATCCGGGGTGGGAGGGGCTCACCCCGTGTAGTCGATGTGCGCCACATGGAGCATGATGTGTGCCACGCACCGCGTCAGGGGCTTTGATGATGCAAGCCCTTGATTTGACTCAGAACACCGTGCCGGAGACGTCAGACGACGGGTCACAGCCTGGTAACAGGTGTCACCACGACAAGCGGTGAAGCCCCCTCGGAGAAGGGGGGTGGACGGGCCCTGGTGACAACGTTTCGTCGGATGGTGACACGAGTCATCAGGAGAGGTGATGGGCCCGCCCGCGCCGTCCCGCGGGGGCCCGGTGCACTCCTGAAACGACCTGGGATGTCGGGTGGTGCTCACCCATCCAGGACATCGAGTCGACCTCGCAGGACACGTGGCGCGCATTGACTTGGGAGGTCGAATCTGGCCCCTTGGGCATGGAACGCCAGACGAGGAGAGGCACGTGTCGGACGAGAAGGAATCGCCGGGGGACCGGGTGGGGCCGTACCTGCTGGGGGAGCGGCTCGAGTTGATGGGGAGCGGGGTGGGCCGCCTGTGCCTGGCGCACCATGTCCACACGGGCGCGCGGACCGTGCTGCTCTTCCCCGAGAAGCACCTGGAGGAGCTGCTCCAGGGCTCGTGGGAGGTGAGCCTCTCCGGCGGGAAAGAGTCGTCCTCGGTGAAGATGAAGGTGGAGCGCTCGGCCAGGCCCGTCCCGGCGAAGGAGGTGGCCGATGCGCTGCGGCTCATCCTCCAGGCCATCGCGCGCGTGGAGGACAAGGATCGGCTGTACCAGCACCTCCTCGCGAAGCCGGTGGAGCGACGGGGGCGTTGGGGCTCACGCTCCGGCTGGGTGCGCGCCGCGCTGGTGGCCCTCGCGGTGGTGGCGGTGGGGCTGGGCGTCTGGCTGTTCTAGCCCCAGGTGCCAACCACCGGGCCAATCAATACAGCAAGGAGCGAATGGCGGTGGTGGCGTACAAGGGGGGCCCATTGCCCAGCTGGCCGAAGGAGTTGTAACCCCAGGTCCACACGGTGCCGTCCGAGCGCAGCGCCAGCGAATGGCTGGAGCCCACCTCCACGGCCACCACCCCGCGCAGCTGTTGCACCTGCACCGGCACCAGTTGGTTGGACGACGTGGTGCCATCCCCCAGCTGGCCGTAGAGGTTGAAACCCCAGGCCCACACGGTGCCGTCATAGCGCACCGCCATCGAATAGTCGGAGCTCGCGGCCACGGACCCCCTTCCGCTCAGCCCTGTCACCTGCACCGGCGCCGAGCGCTGGAACCAGGAGCCATCCCCCAACTGGCCAAAAGAGTTGTAGCCCCAGGCCCACACGCTGCCGTCATAGCGCACCGCCAGCGAATGGGAGTCGCCCGCGGCCACGGACACCACTCCGCTCAGCCCTGTCACCTGCACCGGCGCCGAGCGGTTGGTCCAGGAGCCATCCCCCAGCTGGCCGTTGTCATTGCGGCCCAAGGCCCACACGGTGCCGTCGGAACGTACCGCCAGCGAGTGGAGGTTGCCCGCGGCCACGGCCACCACTCCGCTCAATCCTGTCACCTGCACCGGCACCAAGACGAAGAGCGAGGTGAACGTCCCCAGCTGGCCGTAGCCGTTGTAGCCCCAGCCCCACACGGTGCCGTCATTGCGCACCGCCAGCGAGAAGGAGGTGCCCGCGACCACGGCCACCACCCCACTCAGCCCCTGCACCTGCACCGGAACCAGGCGGTCGGTCGTGGTGCCATCCCCCAGCTGGCCGGAAGCGTTGGAGCCCCAGGCCCACACGGTGCCGTCGGAACGTATCGCCAGCGAGGAGGAGGCGCCCGCGGACACGGCCACCACCCCACTCAGCCCCTGCACCTGCACCGGCTCCGAGCGATTGCTCGTGGTGCCCTCCCCCAGCTGACCGGAGGCGTTGGAGCCCCAGGCCCACACGGTGCCGTCCGAGCGCACCGCCAGCGAGTGGGCATAGCCCGCCGCCACGGCCACCCCCCCGCTCAGCCCTCGCGCTTGCACCGGAAAGGCGCGGTTGCTCGTCGTCCCCTCTCCACGCTGGCCGTAGTCGTTGGAGCCCCAGGCCCACACGGTGCCGTCCGAGCGCAGCGCCAGCGAGAGGGAGGAGCCCGCGGCCACGGCCACCACCTCGCTCAGCCCCAGCACCTGCACCGGCGTCGAGCGGCTGGTCACGGTGTCATCCCCCAGTTGGCCGGAAAAGTTGTAGCCCCAGGCCCACACGGTGCCGTCATTGCGCACCGCCAGCGAATAGCCGGAGCCCGCCTCCATGGCCACCACTCCGCTCAGCACCTGCACCGGCACCAGGCGCTTGGTCGTGGTGCCATCCCCCAGCTGACCGGAAGCGTTGGCGCCCCAGGCCCACACGGTGCCGTCCGAGCGCAGCGCCAACGAATGGCTGGAGCCCGCCTCCACGGCCACCACCTCGCTCAACCCCAGCACCGGCACCGGTACCAGGCGGTTGGTCGTGGTGCCCTCCCCCAACTGGCCGGAAGCGTTGGCGCCCCAGGCCCACACGGTGCCGTCCGAGCGCAGCGCCAGCGAATGGCTGGAGCCCGCGGTCACGGCCACCACCTCGCTCAGCCCCTGCACCTGCACCGGCACCAGGCGCCTGGTCGTGGTGCCCTCCCCCAGCTGGCCGTTGGGGTTGTCGCCCCAGGCCCACACGGTGCCGTCATCGCGCACCGCCAGCGAATGGTAGTGGCCCGCATCCACGGACACTCCCCCACTCAGCCCCTGCACCTGCACCGGCTCCGCGCGGGAGCCCAGGGAGCCATTGCCCAGCTGGCCGTAGCCGTTGTAGCCCCAGGCCCACACGGTGCCGTCATTGCGCAACGCCAGCGAATGGATGGAGCCCGCAGCCGCGGCCACCACCTCGCTCAACCCCAGCACCTGCACCGGCGTCGAGCGGTTGTCCCTGGTACCATCCCCCAGCTGACCCGAGCCGTTGTTGCCTGCGGCCCAGACAGTGCCATCCGGGCGCACGGCCAGAGAATGTCCGTCTCCTGCCGACAGACGGGCTCGCGACTGCGCGGCCCGCAACGGAGCGCTCCGCACCGTCTGCGCTGCTGACTCGGCAGTGGGTTGGCCACAACCCAACCCCATCCACACTCCAACCCAGACTCCCAGCAGTCTGGTCATCCATCTTCCTGCATGGCTTTGCATCGCATTGCTCCTGGTGAGTGAATCAACACAGCGGCGAAGTCACACCGCCAACGTCTCGAGCGACGGCCCCAGGTGCCAGGCACCTGGGGCCAAGGCAGGCATTGCCCTCAATACAGCAAGGAGCGAATGACGGTGGCGGTGTTCAAGGGGGGCCCATTGCCCAGCTGGCCGAAGGAGTTGTAACCCCAGGTCCACACGGTGCCGTCCGAGCGCAGCGCCAGCGAATGGCTGGAGCCCGAGGCCACGGCCCCCACCCCGCTCAGTTGTTGCACCCGCACCGGCACCGGCAAGTAGGTCGTGGAGCCATCCCCCAATTGGCCGTAGGCGTTGGAGCCCCAGTCCCACGCGCTGCCGTCCGAGCGCACCGCCAGCGAATGGTAGCCGCCCGCGACCACGGACACCACCTCGCTCAGCCCTGACACCTGCACCGGCACCAGGCGGGTGGTCGTAGTGCCATCGCCCAACTGGCCAGTCGAGTTGTATCCCCAGGCCCACACGGTGCCGTCCGAGCGCACCGCCAGCGAATGGTAGTCGTTCGCGGCCACGGACACCACCCCGCTCAGCACCGGCACCGGCACCAAGCGGTAGGTCGTGGTGCCATCCCCCAGCTGGCCATTGTTATTGCTGCCCACGGCCCACACGGTGCCATCGGAGCCCACCGCCAGCGAGTGGGTGTCGCCCGCGGCCACGGCCACCACTGCGCTCAATCCCTGCACCTGCGCCGGCACCAGCAGGCGCATGGAGCCCTTTCCCAGCTGGTTGCTGTCATTGCGGCCCCAGCCCCACACGGTGCCGTCATTGCGCACTGCCAGCGAGTGGTGATGTCCAGCGGCCACGGCCACCACCCCACTCAGCCCCTGCACCTGCACCGGCACCAGGCGGTCGGTCGTGGTGCCATCCCCCAGCTGGCCGGAAGCGTTGGCGCCCCAGGCCCACACGGTGCCGTCCGAGCGCACCGCCAGCGAATGGGCGGAGCCCGCGGCCACGGCCACCACCCCACTCAGCCCCTGCACCTGCACCGGCTCCGGGCGATTGCTCGTGGTGCCCTCCCCCAGCTGGCCGGAGGCGTTGGAGCCCCAGGCCCACGCGCTGCCGTCCGAGCGTACCGCCAGCGAGTGGTTGTCGCCCGCGGCCACGGCCATCACCCCGCTCAGCCCTTGCGCTTGCACCGGCAAGGCGCGGTTGTTCGTCGTCCCATCTCCACGCTGGCCGGAGGAGTTGGAACCCCAGGCCCACACGGTGCCGTCATAGCGCAGCGCCAGCACATGGGAGGAGCCCGCGGCCACGAACAGCACTCCGCTCAGCCCCAACACCTGCACCGGCGTCGAGCGGCTGATCGTGGTCTCATCCCCCAGTTGGCCGGAAGCGTTGGAGCCCCAGGCCCACACGGTGCCGTCCGAGCGCACCGCCAACGAATGGCTGGAGCCCGCATCCACGGCCACCACCTCGCTCAGTCCCTGCACCTGCACCGGCACCGGCACCGGCGAGTAGGTCGTGGTGCCATCCCCCAACTGGCCGGAAGAGTTGGCGCCCCAGGCCCACACGGTGCCGTCCGAGCGCAGCGCCAGCGAATGGCTGGAGCCCGCGGCCACGGCCACCACTCCGCTCAACCCGGGCACCTGCACGGGCACCAGGCGGTTGGTCGTGGTGCCCTCCCCCAGCTGGCCGGAGGAGTTGGAGCCCCAGGCCCACACGGTGCCGTCGGAGAGCACCGACAGCGAATGGTATTGGCCCGCCTCCACGGCCACCACCCCGCGCAGCCCTGGCACCTGAACCGGCTGCGCGCGGAGGGCCCCGGTGCCCTCCCCCAGCTGGCCGTAGCTGTTGGCGCCCCAGGCCCACGCGGTGCCGTCATTGCGCACCGCCAGCGAATGGAGGAAGCCCGCGGACACGGCCATCACCCCGCTCAACGACCCCAAGCGCACGGGCGTCAAGCGGTTGTACGCGGTAGAATCCCCCAGTTGGGCCGAGGCGTTGCCGCCTACGGCCCAGAGGGTGCCATCTGGGCGCACGGCCAGAGAATGTGAGCCTCCCGCCGCGAGCCGGGCTCGCGACTGCGCGGCCAGCAGCGGAGCGCCCCGCCCCGTCTGCGCTGCCGGCTCGGCCGTGGGCTGACCACAACCCACCCCCATCAGCACTCCAACCCAGACTCCCAGCAGTCTGATCATCCATCGTCCTGCATTGTTTTGCATTGTTTTGCTCCTGGTCAAAGGAGGTCTCTTCACATCCCACCGCGTGAGGTGACGCCAACGCCTCGAGCGACGGCCCCAGGTGCCAGACACCCGGGGCCGAGGCAGGCATTGCCATCAATACAGCAAGGAGCGGATGGCGGTGGTTGCGAACAAGGGGGAGCCATTGCCCAACTGGCCGAAGGAGTTGTAGCCCCAGGCCCACACGGTGCCGTCGGAGCGCACCACCAGCGGATGGAGGGCGCCCGTGGCCATGGCCACCACCCCGCTCAGCCCTGGCACCTGCACCGGCACCGAGCGCCTGGTCGTGGTGCCATCTCCCAACTGGCCATAGGAGTTGTAACCCCAGGTCCATACGGTGCCATCGGAGCGCACCGCCAGCGAATGGGAATTGCCCGCGTCCACGGCCACCACCCCGCTCAGCCCTTGCACCTGCACCGGCACCGAGCGACTGGTCGTGGTGCCATCCCCCAGCTCGCCGAAGGAGTTGGAGCCCCAGGTCCATACGGTGCCGTCCGAGCGCACCACCAGCGAATGGAAGCCGCCCGCGGCCACCGCCACCCCTCCGCTCAACCCCGGCACCCGCCCTGGCACCAGGCGGTTGCTCGTGGTGCCATCCCCCAGCTCGCCGGAAGAGTTGGAACCCCAGGCCCACACGCTCCCGTCCGAGTGCACCGCCAGCGAATGGAAGGAGCCCGCGGCCACCGCCGCCACTCCGCTCAGCCCCTGCACCTGCACCGGCACCAGGCGGTTGCTCGTGGTGCCATCCCCCAACTGGCCGTAGAGGTTGGAGCCCCAGGTCCATACGGTGCCGTCCGAGCGCACCGCCAACGAATGGTTGGAGCCCGCGGCCACGGCCACCACCCCGCTCAGCACCTGCACCGGCACCAGGCGGTTGGTCGTGGTGCCCTCCCCCAGCTGGCCATAGGCGTTGGAGCCCCAGGCCCACACGCTCCCGTCCGAGCGCAGCGCCAGCGAATGGTCGAAGCCCGCGGCCACGGCCACCACCCCGCTCAGCCCCTGCACCTGCACCGGCGAGGTGCTGTTGCGCGTGGTGCCATCCCCCAGCTGACCGGAGTCGTTGGAGCCCCAGGCCCACACGCTCCCGTCCGAGCGCGCCGCCAGCGAATGGTTGAAGCCCGCGGCCACGGCCACCCCTCCACCCAGCCCCTGCACCTGCACCGGCGAGGCTCGGTTGTTGGTCGTCCCCTCTCCACGCTCTCCGGAGAAGTTGGAGCCCCAGGCCCACACGGTGCCGTCGGAGCCCACGGCCAGCGAATGGGAGGAGCCCGCGGTCACGGCCATCCCCCCGCTCAACCCTCGCACCTGCACCGGCACCGAGCGGCTGGTCGAGGAGTCATCCCCCAGTTGGCCGGAAGAGTTGTGGCCCCAGGCCCACACGCTCCCGTCCGAGCGCAGCGCCAGCGAATGGTAGGAGCCCACATCCGAGGCCACCACGCCGCTCAGCCCCTGCACCCGCACCGGCACCAGGCGGTCGCTCTTGGTGCCATCGCCCAGCTGGCCGAAGGAGTTGGCACCCCAGGTCCACACCGTGCCGTCGGAGCGCACCGCCAGCGAATGGGCGGCACCCGCGGCCACGGCCACCACTCCGCTCAGCCCCGGCACCTGCACGGGCACCAGGCGGTTGATCTTCGTGCCATCGCCCAGCTGGCCGGAAGAGTTGGCACCCCAGGCCCACACGCTCCCGTCGGAGAGCACCGCCAGCGAGTGGGAGGAGCCCGCGGCCACGGACACCACCCCGCTCAGCCCTGGCACCTGCACCGGCACCAGGCGGTTGCTCGTGGTGCCATCCCCCAGCTGGCCGGAAAAGTTGGAGCCCCAGGCCCATACGGTCCCGTCCGAGCGCACCGCCAGCGAATAGGAGGAGCCCGCGGCCACGGACACCACCCCGCTCAGCCCTTGTACCCGCACCGGCGTCAGGCGCATGGTCGTGGTGCCATCCCCCAACTGGCCATCGGAGTTGGAGCCCCAGGCCCACACGGTGCCGTCATGACGTACCGCCAGCGAGTGGGAGGAGCCCGCGGCCACGGCCACCACCCCGCTCAGCCCTGGCACCTGCACGGGCGCCGAGTGGTTGGTCGTGGTGCCATCGCCCAACTGGCCCAAGTCGTTGGAGCCTGTTGCCCAGACGGTGCCATCCGGGCGCAGTGCCAGGGAGTAGGAGCTTCCCGCCGCGAGGCGGGCTCGCGACGGTGCGTCCCGCAGAGGAGCGCCCCGTGACGTCTGCTCTGCGGACTCGTCGGTGGGCAGACCGCACCCCACCCCCATCAACACTCCGATCCAGACTCCCAGCAGTCTGCTCATCCATCGTCCTGCATTGCCTTGCATTGCGTTGCTCCTGGTCAGAGAAAGAGGTGGGCATCACAGGCCGTGAGCCTTCGCGGAGTCGCCACGAGTCGTGGCATCACCGACGAGACACCAGAACCCGCGGAGGCGAAGGCATCCTTCACAGAGGGAGAGTGAACCATCACGCCATGTCCGTCAAAGCGCAAACCCGGCCGACGTGTCGCCATACACGTGTCACAACCCTTGTTTGACTTTCACGCGTATTTGCCGCCACGAGTGCATGTCTCGGCCGAAGGCGCCAGTCAGCGGAAGACATGTGACGCCCATGCGCGGAGTTCCGTCTCCTGGGCAGCTTCTGGAGAGATGGCCCGACAGAACACCCACTCGCTCCTTCCCTCCTTCGCCGCGCTCCTGCGCATGGCGGGTTGTGCCACGGGCTCATCACCTGGGAGCCCGCTGTTCCACCCGGAGGCCCTGAGGGAAACAGGTGGTCTCCCTCGGGTTGCCCGTTCCTCCGAGGGAGACATGAGGTGCCCATCCAGCGGATCCGCCTCATCTACGAGGGCGGTGAACTCAAGCCCAAGAACGTGGCCGACCTGGACGCCGCCGTGCGAGAAGAGGAGCGGCGCGACGAGAACAGCATGGGGCTTGGGCTCTACCGTACGAAGTGGCCTGCCTTGGACATGGCCCTGCGGCTCTCGTTTCCACCCCGGCCCCCCCGAATTGAGCATCACGGTCAAGGTGAAGCCTCTCTCCTTCTTCACAGAAGAGGAGCGCTGCCACTCATTCGTGGAAATGGTGCGCACATGGGCCTCTCGCTACCCGGTGACTCACGCCGCGGCCCACAGCGCGGATGACACGGAACTGACGAACGCCCCGAGTTTCGGCCGCGACAAGCAGAGCTGGTACCGGGACGGGTTCGACAAGGTCTACGAGGTGTTCTGGCTCAACGTCTTCGGTCCGAAGCTGGTGGAATCCATCGGCCGCGAGCGCGTGCTGTCCACTCCGGCCTGGCGGGTGGAGGAGTTGCCCAACGGCTGCGTCCTGCTGGTGACTCGGCCCACCGCCTCGGACTTCGCCAGCGACGAGGCGCGTCTCGCCCAGGCTCGCGCCCACGTCCACCTCCGTCCCGACCTGGACTTCGACACCGTGCTGCGCACCCTGCGCGCGCGCAGCGCCACACTCGCCCCCGTCCAGCCCCTCTTCCCCCCGGACGTGGCGCCGCTCCTCTCCCGCGTGGTGGACCACGTCGCCAGTCACCAGCGCCAACGCACAATCGCCGAGCTCAACACCTGGCGGCCCCCCGAACCCGAGGAGTGGCGCCCCTCCAGCTCCGCACTGCCCCCGGATGTGGAGGACCCGGAGCGCGCGTGCGAGCACTATCGCCACCTCGCCGAGCACCTCGTGGCCCTGCTGCACACCGAGGTGCCCTCCGTCTTCGACGCCACGCCCGAGTCCCTCACGGAGGTCGACTTCTACCTCTGGCGCGAGGAGTTCCCGACGAGCCGTCCGCGCGAGGCCATCGACGCTCATGCGGTGCCCGCCCTGGGTGCCTACCTGGGCGAAGTCCTGGTACGCCACCTGGGTGGCCAGTGGCTCCCACGCCAGAAGCTCGAGGAGGCCCAGGTGCGCGTGGGCCCCCGCCTCTGGTTGCCCTTCATCCGGGCACGCCACGCCCTGAGCTCGCGGCAGGCACTGCTCGACGCCTCCCTCACCCAGCTCTACCGGGTGGCCGAGCGGCACCGCGGCTGAAACTCATCCCTCTGCCGAGGGCGCCGGTCCGCGGAAGGCGTCCTGCTTGCCCACGGCCTCCAGCTTCTGCGACTTGCCCTCGCGCGCCGCGCGGTAGAGCGCCTCGATGATGCGCATGTCCTGCAGGCCCTCCTCCCCGGGCGTGTGGGGCTGGCGGTTGTTCTGCACACACTCGGCGAAGTGGTCCATCTCCCGGGCGAACTGGCTGGGCTGGGGCAGGCTGCGCTCCACGGTGTCCGACGCCTTGGGGTCCTCCGGAGACTTGCGGGAAATCCGCATGCGCAGACCGCTGTAGGCGAAGGCGTTGTCCATGTCGACCCACGCCTCCGAGCCCATCAGGCGCATGCGCCGGCTGTCATGGTGGCCGTAGCCCGTGGTGCACTGCGCGAGGAGCCCCGAGGGAAAGCGCAGGGTGAAGAGGAAGTTCTCCTCCACCTCCTTGAAGCGCGCGTCGCCGGGGGTGCTGTACATGGAGCCCCACACCTCCACGGGCTCCTCGCCGCTCAGGTAGCGCGCGGCGCTCAGGCAGTAGATGCCCACGTCCGGCAGCGCGCCGCCGCCCGCCTGGGCCTTCTTGTGCCGCCACTGCGCGTCCGGCGCCTGGTTCTGTCCATTGTCCGCGCTGAAGAGCTTGAGCGCCCCGAGCTTCTTGCTCCGCGCGAGCTGGATGGCGGTCCGGTGGTGCGGCTCGTACTGGAGCCGGTAGGCCACCATGAGCTGCTTCTTCGCCGCGCGGCACGCGTCGATCATCTGCTGGCACTCGGCCACGCTGTTGGCCATGGGCTTCTCGCACAGCACGTGCTTGCCCGCCTTGGCCGCGCGCACCGTGTACTCGGCGTGCATGTTGTTGGGCAGCACGATGTAGACTGCGTGCACCTCCGGGTTGTCCTTGAGCGCGTCGTAGTTCTTGTAGTCGTAGAGGTTCTTCTCGGACACGCCGTACTGGGCCGCCACGGTGCGCGCCTTGTCCTTGTCACCGCTCACCAGCGCCACGAGCCTGGCCTTCTTGCACTCGCCGAAGGCGGGCAACAGCTCCTCGAGCGACAGCCGGCCCAGGCCCACGATGGCGAAGCCCACGCGCTTGTCGGGCGCCTGCGGGGTGGGCAGCGGGGACTCCACCTCGGTGGTGGCCTTCATGGGGGGCAGCTTCACCTCGCCCGCGGCCGCCAGGGCCGTCTCGGGGAGCCAGAGGCTCGCGCCGAGCAGCCCTCCCGTCGTCTCCAACAGCCTGCGTCGGGTCCAGCGCCGGGTCTCGTCGAATGACATGTGCCTGCCTCATGGTGGGGACGCGCGCGGCGCGTCTGGAGTGGCGGCAGAGCACCTGAAACGCACACGCCCCTCCAGCGACAATCGCGGGAGGGGCGCGGGAGCGTGGGCTGAGCGACAAGCCCACGCGTGTCAGTGTCGGACCGTGGGCGTTAGCTCTTGTACTTCACCGAGCAGCCATAGGCCTCGGTGGTGGCCGAGGGCACGGGCTTGCCGGAGAGCAGCGCGTCCACGGCGCCCTTCACGTAGTTGGTGGGAGCGGCGTCCTTCTTGCTGCCGCGCGGGTCGTCGTCGATGGCGCCCTCGTAGCGCAGCACGCCCTGCGCATCGATGACGTACATGTGCGGCGTCGTCTTGGCGGCGTACTGCTTGCCCACCTGGCCGCTGGGGTCCTGGAGCACGGGATAGGTGAAGCCCTTCTCCTTCTTCCAGGCGGCGGACTTGTCGGGGGCGTTGGTCGCGGTGGAGTCCACCGCCAGCCACACCACCTTCTGGGCGTCATAGCCGCCGAACGTCTTCTGCATGGTGTTGGCGGTGTAGTGGCGCTTCACGAAGGGGCAGTCGGGGTTGGTCCACTCGAGGACGACCACCTTGCCCTTGTACTGCGCGAGCGAGTGCTCCTTGCCCGACTCGTCCTTGAGGGTGAAAGCGGGAGCGGGCTTGCCCACCTGGGCCGTCTCCGCGGCGAACGCCACCACGGGGGAGACCAGGGACAGCGAGAGGGCGACAGCGGAGAAGAGATTTTTCATCGGTCAGCGCTCCTTCGGGTTGAGGGGGGACTGCGTGGACAACGCGTTCAGGTGGCATCCGCCACGCGGCCCGAGGCGCGGCGAATGGAGTCGATGAGGGAGTCGGCGGTGAGCAGCTCGCTGAGCACCTCGGGCTTGCCTGGCGCGGAGGGACTCACCAGCAGGTACATGGGGACGCCCGCGCGGCCGAACGCGGCGAGCTTCGCGCTGATGGCCTCGTCACGCCGCGTCCAGTCCGCCACGAAGAAGGCCACGTTGTGCTGGGCGAAGGCGGCGCGCACGTCCTCGCGCTGCAGCACGGTGCGCTCGTTGAACTTGCAGGTGAGGCACCAGTCGGCGGTGAAGTCGATGAAGACGGGCTGGCCGGCCGCGAGCGCCGCGGCCACCGCCTCCTCGCTCCACGCCTGGGCCGAGGCCTCCCTGGGCGCCGAGCCACGCAGCTCCTCGAAGCGCAGGAACCCGGCGCCGCCTCCGACGAGCAGCGCCACCACCGCCACCAGGCCCACCACCTTGCGCCCACCGGTGGAGTCCTGCAGGAGGCCGTAGATCCACGCGCCCAGCGCCACCACGGTGAGGAAGGCGAGCAGCCGCGCCATGCCGTCCACGCCCGCGAGCCCGCCCATCACCCACACGAGCCACACCGTGGTGGCCAGGAGCGCGAAGCCGAGCAGCTTCTTGCCGTGCTCCATCCACGGGCCGGGCTTGGGCAGGCGTTTGGCGAGCCCCGGCACGAGCACCAGCAGGCAGAAGGGGAGCGCGAGGCCCAGTCCCATGAAGAAGAAGGTGGCGAGGACGGTGGCGGGCCCCTGCGCGAGCGCGAAGCCCACCGCGGTGCCGAGCAGCGGCGCCGAGCAGGGCGTGGCGAGCACCACCGCGAGCACGCCCTCGCCCGCGCTGCGCGTCAGGCCGTGGCTCGAGTCCACCTTCTCCACGAGGGCGGTGCCGTCGGTGCCCACGTTGAAGACGCCGAAGAGGTTGAGGCTGAAGGCCACGAGCACCGCGGCCACCGCGGCGACGAAGAGCGGCTCCTGGAACTGGAAGCCCCAGCCCACCCCGTGTCCGGCCGCGCGCAGGCCCAGCACCGCGAGCGCCAGCACCAGCAGCGAGCCCACGATGCCGCCCGTGTACGCGAGCGCGTGCGCGCCCACCCGGCCACGCGACTCGCCCACCGTGCGGGTGAAGCCATAGGCCTTGAGCGCCAGCACCGGGAAGACGCACGGCATGAGGTTGAGCAGCGCGCCGCCGAGGAAGGCGAAGAGGAACACCAGTCCGAGCGACAGGTCCGCGGAGCTGGCGGCGGACGCCGGAGCGGTCGCCGTGGCCACCCCCTTGGGAGCCACCTTGGGAGCCGCCGGGGAAGCCGGGGCCCCGGCCACCACGGGCGCGAGCGGCAGGTCCAACGCCAGCGCGTGCGAGGGCGTGGCGGCGGGCCCCAGGCGCAGCACACCCAGCAGCCGGGGGTGACTCGGGGGCACCTTGAGGGAGGCCTTGCCCTCCACCTTGAAGGTGCCGGGCTGGCCCTTCACCTCGGACAGGGCGAGCTGGGCGATGCCGGGGATGCGATCGGGGACGAAGAAGTCCTTGTCCACCGAGGGCACTGGCGCGCCCTCGGCGCCCTTGAGCGTGAGGGTGCCGGTGAAGGGCTTGCCGGTGGTGAGCGTCTGCGAGTCGAGCGCGAGCGACACCTGGTAGGGGGTGGACTCCGCCGCAACCGGCACGCGCGCGTGCGCCGCGTCGAAGGCCGGCACGTGCTCGGCGTCCTTCACGGTCGCCGGGCCCACGGGCACGTTGCGGGTGAGCATCAGCTGGGCGGGCAGACAGTTGATCTCACACACCAGCACGTCCGCCGCGGCCGACAGCTGCAGGAAGCCCTCGGCCTTGTCCGAAGCCCGGGCCTCGGCGGCCAGCAGCACCTCGCCCTCGTAGCCGTAGGTGGTGATGAAGCCGTCCGCGGTGCGCAGGGTGGAGGGCAGTGGCCACTCCAGGGGACCCACGGTGGTGCCCGGCGTGTCCCAGACGATCTCCGAGGGCAGGCCCGCCTCGCCGGGGTTCTTCCAATAGACGTGCCAGCCCGGGTTCAGCTCGAAGCGCACCCCCACCCGGAAGGAGTCCCCGGGCTTCACCTCGGTGACGTCCGTGAGCAGCGTGGCCTTCACCCGGGGCACGCCCTCGTCCAGGGCGCCCTGGCCCACGGCCGTGGCGGGAGGTGGCGCTCCCCACGCGCTGGAGGCGAGCGACAGCCCTCCCAGACAGAAGACAAGTGCTCCCCAGCTTGAACGTCCTACCCGTGGCCGCGTCATGTGCCTCCCGTTAACCCACCGGCCTGCCCTCCGCCATCCTTCCCTTCGGCGAAGTGGCGCCCATCAACTCTTCGAGCGGACGGGCATTCCCGGTGGCGGTGGGCAGGCCCCTCAGCGTCCCGCCTTGCTGGGGGCGGGAAGGTGCTGCACGATACTCAATCCCGTGCGCGCGTCCTCGGCCCGGGCGCGGCGCACGAGCAACGCTGGCAGCTCGGCGCCCTTGCGCTCCACCGCCCGCCGCAGGTCCACCAGCCGCTCCTCGTGCCGCCTGGGGGGCACCTCGTCCACGCCCAGCTCGAAGAGTTCACGCAGGGCGGATTCGGCCGTCACCAGGGCCTGCTCGGCGGCGGGGGGATTGCGCCGCAAGAGCGCCTTCCACGAGGCGGACTCGGCCGCCACCAGGTCCAGTTCCACGCCCACCGCGCGGATGAGCCGGCCCTCGGGGCTGTCCGGCAGGGCGCGCTGCACGGGCACGGTGACGCGGCGCGTGTCCCCGTTCTCCATCCACGTGGTCGTCACGCCGAGCGACCAGTCGGCCGACTCCAGTCGTCCGGTGAACAGGGCCCGGCGCGCGAAGGCATGCGACAGCGAGCCCAGCCCCACGCTCAGCGCATCCACTTCCGAGCGCGCCGGGTAGCGGTGGCGGCAGAGCAGCTCGGAGAAGCCCGTGGGGCGCACGAAGATGCGGCCATAGGTGCCCACCTCGCCGAAGAGCTCGGCCACCAGGGCCGCGGTGGCCAGGGGCAGCCCCTCCGCGTCGTCCACGTGGGTGAAGCCCGTGCCCGAGGGGCCGGTGAGCGCCTCCAGGATTTCCGGCAGGTAGTGCCGCCCGAGTCCCAGCGCGTGCAGGGAGATGCCGGACTCGGCCACCGTGGCGCCCAGCGTGCGGAACTCGGCGAGGGCGCGCGGGCCCACCGAGGGCTCTCCATCGGTGAGCACCAGCATCTTCGGCCGCGCGCCCGGGACGAACAGCCGGCGGATGGCGGCGGCGCCGGAGTCCACCGCCTCGTGCAGCGCGGTGCCCTGCCCCGTCTTGAGCGCCGACAGGCGCTCGACGAGCTGGGCGCGCGCCTCCGAGTCCATGATGCGCAGGGGCGCGAGCTGCTCGGGCACGCCATCGAAGGCGAGCAGGCCCAGGTAGTCCTTGGGACCGGCGCGCTCGACGAGCAGCAGCGCGGCCTCCACCGCGGCGGCCATGGGCGCGCCCCGCATGGAAGCACTCCGGTCGAGCACCAGGTTCACCGCCACGGGAGCGCGGGGAGCATCCGCCTCGGCCTCCACGGTCACGAGCAGGTGAACGTCCCGACCCTTCCCCCCGTCGCGCTCGACCGCCCAGGCCGTCAGCTTCATCGCGTCTTCCTCCGTACGCGGCACCCCCGGGCGCCTCGCGGGCCACCGCCCTCAGAGCCTCCCAGTATCACCTACCTCACCCCGCATGGGGAAACCGTCCGGGAGTCGCGCCGGGCCCTCACCGCGCGAGGAGAACGAAGACTTTCGGGAGAGGCCAGAGAAGCGGCGGGGGCTTCATGCGGCTCCAGAAGTCATGGGCCTGGAACCCTCACGGCCCACCCGGGCCACTTCGTCTGACCGGAGCCGGACCAGGGTCCGACCGGATGCAACCGCCCCCACGTCAGCGCGCGACGTGGGGGGCGCGGCACTACTCGGCGTCGTAGCCGCCGTAGCTCTCGTCGGCACCCCACAGGTGGCCCGACGGTCCCACCTGGACCCGGCCCGTGGGATCCAGTTCCTCTTCTCCGCCTCCCAGCGTCACGTACTCCAGGCCCTCGTCGTCCAGGTACGTCCGATCGTCGTGCACCATGGCTCCTCCTCGGGGTGTCCGCCCGGCTCCACCGGTCATCCAGGGCCCACTCCATGTGGAGCCCCTTCCCAGCCATTGACCGATTTACTTACCAGGGTGGACATTACGCTCCGCGTTGTAAAGCCCTTGGGCACGCAATCAATCAGGGGAAATCCTGGCAACGAACAGAGAGAGCGCTTTTCTGGGCGCTCGGGGAACAAGGAGGCGACCCGTGGGGAGGGGGGACGTTGGGCGTCCAACGCTCCGGAATCAGAGTGATGGGAGAAGCGCCCCGGGAGTGAAATCACCACGGCCCCGTCCCGGACAGGTGCTTGATTCGGGAATCAACCTTGTTAGGGTGGGTTTTTCCCATGGTGCCGCAACGCGGCATCCGGACCTCCTTCCCGAGCGAATCCACGAGGTTCACCGAACCGCCATGAGTCCCATCATCACAGGCCTGCTGCTCACCGTCGGAGTCTCCGTCTTCGTCATGACCATGGCCGGGCGCATTGGCGCCCTGCTGGCGATGAAGCCGGAGAACCGGTTGGATCGCCTTCCCCAGCGCGCGATCGCGCTCCTGAAATTCGGCCTCGGACAGAAGCGCATGGTGGACCCGGAGGAGCGCACCGCGGGTCTCATGCACGTGTTCATCTTCGCGGCGTTCATGGTGCTGGCGCTGCGCACCATCATGATGTTCGTGATGGGCTTCTCCGAGACGGCGCTCGAGGTGCTCACGAACCTGCAAGCGCCCTTCTGGGCCGAGCAGCCGGGCCTCTTGCTCGTCTACAAGCTCTACCTGCTCACCAAGGACGGGGTGGCGGCGCTGGCGCTGCTCGGCTCGGCCTACTTCGTGTGGCTGCGCGGCAGCGTGAAGCCGGACCGGCTCAGCCCCTCGTGGGAGGCGTTCCTCATCCTCGGCTTCATCTCCGGCCTGATGGTGACGGAGTTCCTCTTCGGTGGCAGCCACATGGTGCCGCGCGAGCAGACGATGCCGCTGGCCACGGGCAACTTCGTGTGGTGGGAGCCCGTCACGAGCGTGTTCGGCATGGTGATGCGCCCCATGGGCTACCCGGTGGCCCACGTGCTGGGTGTGGCGGGCTTCTGGATCCACCTGGCCATCATCCTCGCGTTCCTCAACTTCCTGCCCGTGGGCAAGCACTTCCACGTCATCACCGGCCTGCCCAACGTCTTCTTCCAGCGCCTGGCGCCCAAGGATGATCCGCGCACCACCCAGAGCGCCAAGCTCACCACGCCCAACCTGGAGAAGGAGGAGTTCGGCGCCGCGACGATCAAGGACCTCACGTGGAAGCAGGGCTTGGATCTGTACTCGTGCACCGAGTGCGGCCGCTGCCAGACGCACTGCCCCACGTACATCACCGGCAAGCCCCTCACGCACAAGGGCGTGAACCAGGACCTGAAGCACTGGGTGTGGGACCACCAGATGTGGGTGGAGGAGGGCCGGGGCCCGTCGGGCACCACCGAGCCGCTGCCGGAGATGATCGGCAGCGCGCTGAAGGCGGAGACGGTGTGGGCGTGCACGAGCTGCGGCTGGTGCGAGACGGCGTGCCCGGTGTTCATCGAGAACGTGCCGCGGCTCATCGACATGCGCCGCTACCAGGTGCAGGTGAAGGCGGAGTTCCCGCCGGAAATCCAGCGCGTGTTCGAGGGCATGGAGCGCCAGGGCAACCCCTGGGGCCTGGGCCAGGACCGGCGCGACGAGTGGGCGGAGGACCTCGCCCTGCCCACGTGGGGTGATGGCGGCGGCCCCTACGAGTACCTCTTCTTCGTGGGGTGCGCGGGCAGCTACGACGACAAGCAGAAGAAGGTGAGCCGGGCGCTGGTGAAGATCCTGCGCGAGGCGGGGGTGAGCTTCGCCACGCTGAGCAAGCAGGAGATGTGCAACGGGGACTCGGCGCGCCGCATGGGCAACGAGTACCTGTACCAGACGCTGGCCAAGACGAACGTGGAGACGTGGAACGCCATGGGCGTCAAGGCGGTCATCACCCAGTGCCCGCACTGCTTCAACACCATCAAGAACGAGTACCCGGAGTTCGGCGGCGAGTACCAGGTCATCAACCACACGCAGCTCATCAACCAGCTGCTCAAGGAGAAGCGCATCAAGCTCTCCCAGGTGATGAACCAGAAGCTCACCTACCACGACCCCTGCTACCTGGGCCGGCACAACGGCGTGTACGACGCGCCGCGCGAGGTGCTCAACGCCATTCCGGGCCTGGAGGTGGTGGAGATGCAGCGCAGCAAGCGCGAGGGCTTCTGCTGC
Source organism: Cystobacter fuscus DSM 2262 (assembly GCF_000335475.2). Lineage (NCBI taxonomy): Bacteria > Pseudomonadati > Myxococcota > Myxococcia > Myxococcales > Archangiaceae > Cystobacter > Cystobacter fuscus. Next base: position 131,563 of record NZ_ANAH02000074.1, read on the forward strand.
GGCGCGGGTGGCGGGCGCATGTGGATGGAGGAGCACATCGGCACGCGCATCAACCACAACCGCGTCAACGAGGTGGCCCTCACGCTCAAGCACGCCGAGGACCCGAGCACCCCGTACCCGGACGCCACGGACAAGAAGAAGCCGGGCATGGTGGGCGACTACAAGGAGCCGGGTGGCAAGGGCGTGGTGGCGGTGGCCTGCCCCTTCTGCTCGACGATGCTCAACGACGCGGTGAACGACACGGGCCGCGAGCAGAACATCAAGGTGAAGGACATCACCGAGCTGGTCGCCGACGCCATGGAGGTCCGCAAGGGCGCGGGCACCGTGGCCCCGGGCAGCGCGGTGAGCGCCAAGCCGGAGTGAAGCGAGGGGCCGGGCCACTCGGCCCGGCCGACCCGTGAGAGAAGGCCCGGGAGACCCGAAGTCGTGGGTCCCCGGGCCTTCGTGTGTCCGGGGGACTACGTGCCGCCGTAGGAGGGCTCGAGCGCGCCCGGCACCAGGAGGGTGCCCGCGCCGGTGGTGGCGGTGCTGATGCGGTAGATGTTGTCGTTGCCGCCCGAGTTGGACAGGAACGTCACCTCGGTGTTGCCGCGCCAGCTCGGCCAGGTGTCCATCACGAAGCTCTCCCCGGTGTGCCGGGTGAGCTGCGTCACGCTGGAGAGGTTCTGGCTGCCCAGCTGGCCCACGAAGATCTGCGAGCCGTTGTTCGTCTGCCCATCGAAGGCCACGCGCGTGCCATCCGGGGACACCACGGCGCGCGACACCACCGACACCGCGCCCGTGTTCCCCAGGCTGCTGGTGATGACGTTGGAGGCGCCCGTCGTCACGTTCACGTTGAGCAGCGTGTTCAACTGGCCGGCGCCGTAACCCGCCGCCATGAGCACGCTGCTTCCATTCGGGTAGAAGGACGCCGCGCCGTAGCTGGCGTAGTTGCCCGTCACGAGGATCCGGAAGCCCGTGCCGTCGATGTTCACCCGCGCCAGCGCGGGGGTGTTGTTACTCGTCAGGGTGAAGACGATCGTCTCCCCGGTGGGGCTGATCGTGGGGTAGCGGAAGTTGGAGCACCTCGGGCAAGAGGTGCTCGTGCTGGAGACGACCGTGGAGGCCCGGCCCGTGCCCGTGGTGGGCACCGTGCGAATCTCCCAGCCCGAGTTCGAGCGGTACACGAACGCCACGAGCAGGCCGCTGCGCGACACGGTGGGCTCGTACGCCCCGCCCTCGGTGGTCAGCCGCAGCGGCAGGTTGGCGTTGCCGTCCTCATCCACCGCGTACACGTTGCGGCCATCCGTGCCGTTGCGCACGAAGACGAAGCCACTGCTGAAGGCTCCGCCGCCGCCACCACCACCACCGCCGTCACCCCAATCGATATCCAGCGGCTCGCACGCCGCCGCCAGCCCGGCCACCGCGGCCAGTCCAAGAATCCGTACCAACGCCTTCATTCGCCATGCTCCCGTGTCGTCCGGCCCGAGGCGCGGCGCTCCACGGGATGCCCGGGAACGCTCGCGCGCGCGAGGGACGCCCCCCGCGCGCCGCGCATTCAATCACGGACGACCCGGACGGGCGCGACGCGGGTCAGCGGGAGAGCTTATTGAACTCGTTGCGGCAGTTGTTGCAGGGCGACATGTGCTTGCGGTCGCAGTCCTGGGGCGTCTGGGCGAAGAACATCACGCACCGCGCGTCCTCGCAGTAGGACAGGCCCAACAGGTGCCCCGCCAGGTGGATGGCCTCCACCTGCACGCGGCGCTTGAGCTGCTCGCCCTCCACGCCCTGGCGCAGCCGCGACACGCTCAACACCGCGCTCTTGGATTCCCGGTCCGCCTCCCCCAGCACGAAGGGCGAGTCCGGTACGAACAGGTCCACGTCCGTCACGCCCATCACCATGGCGTGGCCCGGCTCCATCAACGTCACCAGCCGCCGCATGATGGCGTTGCAGTGGTACTGCGCCCGGTCCTTGTTGAAGGCGTAGGTGGGCGTGGACAGGGCCGTCTTGCCCACGACGACCCGCAGACCCAGTTGCAGCGCGAGGGGCTCCTCCAAGTCCCGCAGGAGTACCGGTGGCGGATTGCCCACTGGCACCAGCAGGAGGGCCTTCTGCGGCATCGCCATCTGCTCACCGTCCTTGAGGCTCAGGGGAGCGCGGCGCGCTGCGCCACCCGGATTGGGAACAAGGGTGACTGGGGCGCAAGGATTCGAACCTTGATAATCAGATTCAAAGTCTGACGTCCTGCCATTAGACGACGCCCCAGCAAGATCGCATCACTACAGCTCGCCATCGGATTGTAGGCCATCCAGTCCCATCCGGAAACAATTCTCTCGCGGGGTTGACTGAATGACAGCGGGGGGGCCGGACGGGTAGGAGGTTGGCACCCCGCCCCTTACGTCCCTCCGAGGAGCCCCCCACCCCATGAAGCCCGGCATCTATCTGGCCCATAAACCGGTGGGCGTCACCAGTTTTTCCCTCGTGCGGGCCTTCATGGAGGAGGTGGAGGCCGCGGGCCTCACGCGCAAACAGCTCCCCGTGTGCCACGGGGGCACGTTGGACCCGTTCGCCGAGGGGCTCCTGCTGCTGCTCGCCGGCCCCGCCACCCACCTCATGGACGGACTGCACGCCCTGCCCAAGACGTACGAGGCCGAAGTCGTCTGGGGCGTGGAGACGGACACCGGGGACGGGCTCGGCCAGCCCACCCCGCTCGGCTCCACCGCCCACCTCACCCCCGCCACCCTGGACGCCGCGCTCGCTCCCTTCCTCGGGTGGACCGACCAGGTGCCGCCCGCCACCAGCGCCAAGAAGGTGGACGGCGAGCCCGCCTACAAGAAGGCCCACCGGGGCGAGGCCGTGGAGCTCCCCCCCTCGCGCGTCTACCTGCACGAGGCGCGCTGGCTCGCGCATGAGCTGCCCCACCGCAGCCACCTGCGCATCACCTGCCGCGGGGGCTACTACGTGCGGGCGCTGGCGCGCGACCTCGGCCGGGCGCTCGGGTGTGGCGCGCACCTGTCCCGGCTGCGCCGTACCGCCATCGGCCCTTGGGAGGATCCCGGCCCGAACGGCCGCGTCGCCCTGCACGGCCCGGCGCTCCTGCCCTGGTACCCCTCCCGCGCCATCGCCGGCGACGAAATCAACGCCCTCAAGCACGGGCGCACCCTCCCCCGGGGCGAGCTCCGGCCTCCCGAGTGGTCCCTCCCCCCGGGATTCCCGCCCCCCGAGCCGCTCGTGCGGGCCCTGCAACGCGGGCGCTTCGTCGCGCTGCTGCGCGAGCAGGACGGCGCCCTCCAGGTGCACACCCACCTGTGGGCCGGACTCTAGACGCTCACGCCGCGGACGGCTCGCGCGAGAGCAGGGCCTCGGCCTGACGCGCGAGCCCCGCGCACCCCAGTGCCGTGAAGCCCTCCCGCGCCTGACGCAGACAGCTCCCGCGCTCCGGCGAGCCCGGCTCCAGCACACGGCCCAGCTCCAGCCAGCCAAGCGCCTCGTCCAGGGGCATGCCCAGCTCCCGCGCCCGCCGTGCGCTGCGCTTCAACGCCCAGCGCGCCCGCCACGCGCGGCCCGCCAGCCAGTGCATCCGCCCCTCGCACCGCAGCGCCATGGGCCGCGCCAGGGGGAAGCGGTTCGAGAACAACGACAGCCGCTCGCACGCCGCCCGCGCCTCCTCCGCCACCGCCGGGGCGGGCTGGCCCGGCACCCGCTCGCGCTCCCACAACGTCAGGTACGTGCGCGCCGCGCCCTCGTAGCCATGGCCCTCGGTGAAGAGCATCGGCGGATAGCGCCGCGCGAGCGCCATCACCCGATCCGCCTCGTCCCGCGCCACCTCCCACTCGCCCCGCTCCAACGCGGACACCGCCAGCAGCCCCCGGGTGATGATGTGCGAGAGCGGATCATGCTTGCCCTCGAGCAGCCCCGCCGAGTCGCGCAACAGCACCCGCGCCTCGTCCCCACGGTCCAGCACGAGCAGGCTGCGCGCCATGGTGTACATGCTCCACACCATGTGCTGGAAATGCCCCCGCTTGCGCGCCGTCTCGCGCAGGCGCGCGAAGCGCTCCAGGGCCTGCTCGAAGTGTCCCGTGAAGAAGTCCACGTGCCCGAGCAGCACCTCCGTCAGCTCGAACTCACCCTGGTTGCCCAGCAGCAACAGCGTCCCCTGCGCCTCGCTCGCCTTGAGCGCGGCACGCGGCCAGCGCGCGAAGCTCGCGTGGAACATCGACTCGGAGATGAGGCCGAAGGCCATGGCGCTCGGATCATCCAGCGCCCGGTCCTCCTGCTGCGCCCGGCGGAAGTACGAGCGCGCCAGCGCATCCAGCCGCACGAAGCCCGCGATGGAGCCGAGCTGCCCGTACAACCGCAGCACCTTCTCGTCCCGCCCCGCGCGCTCGGCCAGGTTGGTGGACAAGAGCGCCGTGGCCATCATCCGGAACGAGTCGTAGCGCCAGTAGTAGCACTCGGCCAGCCGCAGCGCGGAGAGCGCCGCGTCCCCCATCCGCTCGCGCGCCTGCCGGTCCGCCACCCGCCGCCAGCGCTGGGGCATCAGCAGGTGCAGCACCTGCCGCGCCGCCTGCGCCAACAGGAAGCGCCCCCACCCCTTTTCCGTGGTCGGCAGGGGCTCGCCCAGCTCCGCCAGCGAGCGCTCGCAGTGGACGATGCAGCCATCGAAGTCGGACAGGCCGTGCAGGGCCTCGGCCAGCAGCCGCTCCCAGCGCGCGCGCCGCGCCGCGTCCAGGCGCACGCCCCGGTCCCGCCCACGCCGCACTTCCAGCTCCAGCGCCCGGTTCAGGTAGCCACACGCCTCCACGTTCGAGCCCGCCGCGAGCGCGTGCCGCGCCGCCTTCTCCAGGTACTCGAACGTCCACACGTCGTCCTGGGCCTGCTCCCAGTGGTGCGCCAGCACGGGGTAGAGCGCCGGCGACACCCCGCCCCACACGTCCTGCGCCTCCAGCGCGAGCGCCGCCGCGCGGTGCAGCGCGCGCCCCCGCTCGGGCGAGATGCCCTCGTAGGCGAACTCGCGCAGCTTGTCGTGCACGAAGCGCAGCCGTCCGTTGCCCGCGTCCTCCACCACGTGCCGCGCGCGCAACTCCTCCAGCGCCTCCAGTTCCTGCAGGTCCTCCAGTCCGGCCGCCGCCGCCAGGATGTCCGAGTCCAGCTCGCGGCCGAGCACCGCCGCCACCTCCAACAGCCGGCGCGCCTCGGTGCCCAGGCCGTCCAGACGCCGGCACACCAGGTCGTGCAGCGAGCCCGGCAGGGGCAGCGCCTCGTGCAGCCGCGCCAGCGCGTCGTCCCGGGCGGCCACCTGCCACTGGCCCAGGGAATCGCGGTACAGCAGCCGCTCGTCGATCGCCGTGCGCAGGTACTCCGCCACGAAGAAGGGATTGCCCGCCGAGCGCGTGGTGAGGAAGTTGACGAAGGAGGCCGGAGGCGAGGCCATCGACAGCATGTCCTCCACCATGCACGCCACCACCGGGGCGTCGAACTGGCCCAGCACCCGGTGCTCCACCCCCGGCGACTCGATCAACCCGCGCAGCGCCGTGCCCAGCTCCTCGGTGCGGTAGGTGCCCATCACCAACAGGGACGCCCCCCGCAGGAAGCCCTCGCGCAGGAAGTCCAGCGCGCCCAGCGACAGCTCATCGGCCCACTGCAGGTCGTCCATCACCAGCAGCACGGGCTCCTTCGCGCAGAAGGCGGCGAGCGTCTCGGCGAGGCAGCGCATGAGGCGCTCGCGCGCGGCCTGGGGCGGCAGCCGCGGGGGCTCGGCCCACGCGTCCTGTCCGGGCAGCTCCGCCAGCGAGGGCTCATAGAGGGCGAGCACCTTGCCCCGCTCGCCCAGCAGGTGCTCCGTCTCGTGCAGCCCCCGGTGCCGGCACTCGTCGGCGATGGCCTGGAGCACCGGCTTGAAGGCATGCAGCGGCTCGCCATGGCGCGACTCGCCCCCCGCTCCACCCGACAGCGGAAGACAGCCGCCGGTGACGACCCGGAAGGCGCGCCGGCTGGCGAGCACCGCGCACTCCATCACCAGCCGCGTCTTGCCCGCGCCACTCTCCCCACCGATGAACAGACACCCGCCCGTCTGCTCCCGGACCCGCTCCAGCCGGGCCTCCAGCTCCTCGAGCAGCCCGAGACGGCCCACGAACTCCGGCCGGTACAGGTAGGGCCTCGGGGCCGACGCGGCGTCCTCGGTCAGCGCCCCGGAGCACAACCCGGTGAGCACCGCGCCCACGTCCGCCACGTAGCCGAGGCGCTCGCGCGGCACCTTCACCAGCATGCGCGACACCAGCGCATCCAGCTCCGGCGGCACCCCGTGCACCCAGCGCGAGAGCGCGTGGGGCGCCTCCTTCAGGTGCCGCCGCAACACCTCCCAGCCCAGGCCGGAGAAGGGCGGCTGGCCCACCACCAGCTCATACAGGATGCAGCCGAGTGAATAGAGATCCGCCCGCGCGTCCACCAGCCCGCCCTTGATCTGCTCGGGCGACATGTAGACGTACGAGCCCTCCATGGTGCCGGACACATCGAGCGACTCGCGGCTGAGCGGCCCACCGAAGTTGGAGGCCAGGCCGAAGTCCACCAGCACCGGCGTGCCGTCCGGACGGATGACGATGTTGTCCGGCTTGAGATCCCGGTGCACGAGCCCCTCGCCATGAAGGAAGGCGAGCGAGGAGCACAGGCGGCGCACCAGCAGGAGCACCTCGTCCAGACGCCCCAGGGCGGCGGGCCGCCGCTGCTCCTCCGGAGGTGGCCCGTAGGCCTGGAACACCATCCGTCCCTCCCCGGGCGTCAGGGGCGTGGGGGCGGAGACGGCCTGGGTGATGACCTCCTGGGTGATGCGCGCATCGCGCCGCCACAGCACGTCGATGAAGCGGCGCAGGGTCATGCCCTCCAGCAGCTCCATGGCGTACCAGGGCAGCCCGTCCTGCACGCCCTCGGCGAGCACGCGCACCACGCCCGGGTGCTGGATGCGGCGCAGCGCGTGGATCTCCCGGCGGATGCCCCGGAGCATGGCCACCTCGGGCACGCGCACCGTCTTGAGCGCCACCAGCTCGCCGGTCTCCTCGTGACGGGCACGATACACCACGCCCATGCCTCCCGCGCTCAGCCTGCCCAGAAGGCAATAGGGACCGATCCTCCCCTGCTCTTCATCCTGCTGGTGGAGCGCCGCGGCCGACATGGTAGGCGCAAGACTCGCACGGTTCGCTCCGGGGAACCAAGAACGCGCCCCCCGGTGGAGGCGCCCGTCCGGCTGGCTGCCGGGAGGCGCGATTGGCGACAAGACGCCAGAAGTCGTCTCGAGCCCCTCGTGACCCTTCCGTCACGCACCCAGCCACGAAATGTCACCGGGTGGGTACGGGACCGAAACATGCCCTCGCTATACGACGCTCGACATGTTCGAGACCTTCGATAGCGCCACCGATGTGCAGTCCGCCCGCCGGTTCGCGCTCTCCACCGTGACTTCCCTGGGCGTGTGTGCCCTGCTCGGCGTCGCCGCGGTGACGGTGGGCTCCCAGGTCAAGGAAGTCCTCAAGGAGAAGCGCGTGGACGTGGTGTTCCGTCCCCCGCCGCCTCCCCCGGTGGTGGTCGAGGTGAAGCCGCCTCCGCCGCCCCCTCCTCCTCCGCCCAAGCCCAAGGCCAAGCCCCCGCCTCCTCCGCCGACCGTCGCCGCGCCCGCCGCGATGCTCGCCCCCAAGGAGATTCCCGAGGAGAAGCCTCCCGAGGCCGACGCCGCCAACGCCGTGGCCGCCGCGCCCATCGCCGTGGGCGGCACGGGCTCGCTCGTCGCCGGAGCCATCGTCACGGGCATGGACAGCGCGGGAGTGGCCGGCTCCGGTGGCGCGCGCCGCCCCGCTCCCATCAACCTGCCCGAGTCCGCCACGCCTCCGCGCGAGCTGGACTCCAACGTCGCCCCCGAGTTCCCCGCCGACATGCGCGCCAAGGGACAGGAGGGACTGGTCATCCTGAAGATCGTCGTCGAGGAGGACGGCCGGGTGAGCGCCGTCAAGGTGATGCGCGGAGAGGAGCCCTTCGTGGGCGCCGCCGTCGCCGCGGTGAAGTCGTGGCGCTACTCGCCCGCGCTCGTCGCCGGCCAGCCCACCGCCGTGTTCCGCATCGTGAAGATTCCCTTCCGTCTCAAGTAGCGCCCGCAGCGCCCGCGGTCCCAGTACCCGCCGTTTCCACGCCGGAGCCCCCGAGATGAACTTCAATCTGATCGACATCTACCACCACATGGGCCTGTTCGCCCGGTGCATCGCCTACACGCTCGTCGCGTTCGCGCTGGCCTCGCTCATCGTGTTCTTCGAGCGGCTCTTCTTCCTCTTCCGCACCAAGAGCGCGGACCGCAAGTTCATCGCCAAGGGTGGACGGATGCTCGAGGCGCAGCAGCACGAGGCGTTCGTCGTCGAGGCCTCGAAGGCACGTTCGAGCAGCCTGGCGAAGCTCCTGGGTGGCGGGGTGAAGACGTATCTGGTGCGCAAGGACGCGCCCCAGGGCAACCTCGGCGCGGTGGAGCTCACCCGGCGCGAGCTGGAGCGCATCTACGAGCGCGTGGGCGCGGACGTGCGCCGCGGCATGAGCGTGCTCGCGTCGGTGGGCTCGGTGGCCCCGTTCGTCGGACTGCTCGGCACGGTGGTGGGCATCATCGAGTCCTTCGCCGGCATCGCCAAGACGGGCTCCGGTGGCCTGGGCGCGGTGTCCGCGGGCATCTCCGAGGCGCTCGTCGTCACGGCGCTCGGCCTGCTGGTGGCCATCCCCGCGGTGTTGATGTTCAACCTGCTGTCCACCCGCGCCGACGCGCTCGTGCTGTCGCTGGACCTGGCGCGCCGCGAGTTCATGGACCACCTGGAGGACCTGCACCCCACGGGCGGCGCTCCCGTCGCTCGCGGTGAGGGCGCCGTGGCCCTGGACGTGGAGCGCGCGGCTCGCCGGGAGGGTCACGATGTCCGCCCGGCGTAAGGGCGCCGGGCTCGTGCCCGAGATGAACGTGACGCCCCTGGTGGACGTGGTGCTCGTCCTCCTCATCATCTTCATGGTCGTCACTCCCCAGCTCGAGGCCGGCGCGGCGGTGGATCTGCCCGCGGCGGCCAACGTGGACAAGGGCGAGGAGAACTCGCTGACGCCCACCACGGTGAGCCTCACCTCCCAGGGCGCGCTCTTCATCGACAAGCACGAAGTGCCGCGCGCCCAGCTCGTCGAGAAGCTGCGCGGCGTGTTCGAGAAGGATCCCCAGGCGCGCGTGGTGCTCAAGGCCGACCGCGCGGTGCGCTACGCCGAGGTGCGCAACGTCTTCAAGACGCTGCAGGACGCGGGCTTCCCCGGCATCTCGCTGCAGGTCATCGACCTCAAGAAATAGGGACCAACTGTCATGGCTTTCGACCTCGGTGGTGGCAAGGGCGGCATCCGCCCCGCCATGAACGTGACGCCCCTGGTGGACGTGGTGCTCGTGCTGCTCATCATCTTCATGGTCGTCACCCCGCTGATGACCAAGCAGATGTCCCTGGACGTGCCCGGCAAGTCGGACGAGAAGATCGAGACGCCGCCTCCTCCGGGTGCGCTGCCTCCGCTGGTGCTCACGCTCTCCAAGAGTGGCGCGCTGCGCATCAACCGTGACGAGGTGCCGCGCGACCAGCTCGTGACCCGGCTGCAGCGCATGCTCAACGCCCGTCCGGACAAGATCGTCTTCTTCGACGCGGAGAACGACGTGCCCTACGGCAGCGCCATGGACGTGTTGGACCTCGCGCGCGGCGGCAACATCACCGTCGCCGTCGCCCCGGACGCCGTCGCGGAGCCCAGCGCTCCGTGACCTGAAGTTCAACTCCGCTTCGCTCCCCTTTCACCTTCCCTTCCTCTGGTTGCCACGGACCTCGCGTTGTCTGCGCGAGTCCGCCGGTGAGGAGACCCGTGTTGTCTTTCCATCCCGACATCCTCCGCGCCCCCTTGATGGCGCTGCTCCTGATGGCCTCGCCCGTGCTGGCGCAGGCCCCGATTCCCGAGGGGGCCGTGACGCCCCCGCCCGCGGACGCCCCCGTCACCGCGCCCACCACCGACGTCCTGCCCGCCCAGACCGCTCCCGTGGAAGAGGCCCCCGCCGAGCCGCCTCCGGCCGCCGAGGAGCCCGCGGCGCAGGTGGCCGACGAGGCCATGGACGAGTCGATGGGGGAGGCCTCGGCCACGCCCCCGGAAGGCTTTACCGGCGTCTACGGCCAGGTCACCGACGCGCAGACGAAGGAGACCCTCATCGAGGCCACGGTGAAGGTGGTCTCGGGCGCGCAGAAGAGCGTGCTCACCGACGTGGACGGCAACTACCAGCTCGCGCTGCCGCCCGGGACGTATGACCTGCGCGTCTTCTACGACGTCTACGAGGGCCGCCGCGTCACGGGCGTGCGCGTGGAGGCGGGCAAGGCCACGCGGCTGGACGTGCAGTTGAGCGCCGACGCCGCCGCCGTGCAGGAAGTCGTCGTCGAGGCCAGCTCGGACCGCCGCGCCGAGAGCGCGCTGCTCCAGGAGCGCAAGAAGGCCGTCACGGTGTCGGACGCCATCAGCTCGCAGGAGATCGCCCGCACGCCGGACTCGAGCGCCTCGGACGCGGTCAAGCGCGTGGTGAGCGCCACGGTGGTGGAGGGCCGCTACGTGCTGCTGCGCGGACTCGGAGGCCGCTACGCGACGACGCTGCTCAACGGCGCGCTCCTGCCCAGCCCCGAGCCGGATGAGCCCTCGGTGCCGCTGGACCTGTTCCCCACGACGCTGCTGGCCAACCTCAACGTGGTGAAGAGTTACACGGCGGACCTGCCAGGCACCTTCGGTGGCGGCACGCTGCTCATCGAGACCAACACCTACCCGAGCAAGTTCGAGTTCAAGCCCCGCCTCACCCTGTCCGGCGACAGCCTCTCCACCTTCCGCCCGCGCAACACCCAGCCGGGCAGCTTCCTGGAGACGCTGGGCTTCACGGGCCCCGGGCGCCAGTTGCCCGCGGGCGTGCCGCGCGACCAGCGCCTGGGCTCGTCGGTGGACACCTGGAAGAGCTTCTCCAACGTCTGGTCCGCGCGCCAGACCACCGCGCTGCCCAACCTGGGCCTGGGCGCGTCCGTGGGTGACACGCTGCGCTTCGGCAACCAGCGCCTGGGCTACCTGGCGGCCGTCAACTACGGCCACCGCGAGGGCGTGCGCCTGGCCCAGTACGCCCGCGCCGTCAACACGCTGGATCAGGTCGAGGAGCGCGATGGCGCCCAGACCCAGCTCGGCACCGAGGGCGCCAACCTCAGCGCGCTCGCGAGCGCCGGCTACCAGTTCAACCGCGACAACGAGCTGACCCTCTTCAGCCTCTACACGCGCGGCACGGACATCTCCAGCTTCACCTCGCGCGGCGTGAACAACGAGCGCTCGGAGACCTACGAGGGCACCCGCCTGCAATTCGTCTCGCGCGTGCTCTCCTTCAACCAGGTGCGCGGCTTCCACCGCCTCAATGGACTGGGCGATGCGGAGATCGACTGGCAGGCCAACTTCAGCCGCGTGGACCGGGACGAGCCGGACACGCGTGACACCCTCTACGCCGACGACCTGGGCAGCCCCAGCGGCAAGTACTCCTTCCCCAACCAGCCCAACAGCGGCGAGCGCTTCAACGTCACCCTGGGCGAGAACTCCACCGGTGGCAGCGCGAGCCTCACCCTGCCCCTGTCCGCGGTGCGCCTCAAGGCGGGCGGCCTCGCCCAGGTGTCCTTCCGCGACTTCTCCAACCGCCGCTTCCGCTACCAGCTCACCGACGAGCCGGTGGATGCCTCCCTGCCGCCCGAGACGCTCTTCGGCCCCGACATCCTGGGCACGGGCATCCGCATGCGCGAGACCACCCGCCCGGATGACGCCTACGACGCCTACCTCGGCATCTTCGCCGGCTACCTGACGGCGGAGGCCAGGCCGGTGGAGCCCCTGCGCCTGGTGGGCGGCGTGCGCCTGGAGAACTCGCGGCAGCAGCTCACCGCGCACAGCCCCTTCGACGTCACGCCCACGGTGAGCAGCGAGGCGAACTACCTGGACGTGCTGCCCTCCTTCAACGCCATCTACGCGCTCACCCCCGAGGTGAACCTGCGCGCCGGCTACAGCTACACGCTCGCGCGGCCCACGTTCCGCGAGCTCGCGCCCTTCCTCTTCTACGACTTCGCTCGCCGCCGCAACGTGTCCGGCAACCCCAACCTGGTCGAGACGCGCATCCACAACGTCGATGCCCGCGCGGAGTGGTTCCTCGGGGAGAACGAGGTGCTGGCCGCCAGCGCCTTCTACAAGCAGTTCCGCGACCCCATCGAGCGCGTCATCAACAACCCCCAGGCCGGAGACCTCGGCTTCGAGAACGCCGACGGGGCCTCCAGCTATGGCCTGGAGTTGGAGGCGCGCGCATCGCTCGGCCGCATCACCCCCGTGCTCGCCAACTTCCGCGCCGCGGCCAACCTCACGCTCATCCAGTCCAACATCATCCTGACGGATCCCATCAAGCTGGGCGCCCAGACGAACAGCCGCCGGCCGATGCAGGGCCAGTCGCCCTACGTCGTCAACCTCAACCTCGGCTACGACCGGCCCGAGAGCGGCACCGAGGTGGCCGTGCTCTACAACGTGTACGGCCCACGCATCAGCGAGGTGGGCGTGCAGGGCCTGCCCGACGTCTACGAGCAGCCCTTCCACCGCGTGGACCTCACCGTGAGCCAGAAGCTGGGCGCGAGCACGCAGCTCAAGCTCACCGGCTCCAACCTCCTCAACTCCGCCGTGCGCATCCAGCAGGGCGGCATCTCCGTCGTCAACTACCGCCCGGGCATCGCCTTCTCCGCGTCACTCGGCTGGGCGATCTGACCCTTTCCCCAACAGTCCAAAGGAAGCCACCCCATGAAGCGTCTCGCGCTTGGCATCACCCTCGGCATGTCCCTGCTCGCCGGTTGCGACGGCGGAGAGCCGCAGCCCGGCCCCGGCCCCGGCCCGACCCCCTCGAGCACCGTGGAGGTCACCGAGGCCATCACCCAGGACACCACCTGGAAGGCCGACAAGGTCTACTCGCTCAAGAAGTACATCTTCGTGGAGGGCGGCACGCTCACCATCGAGGCGGGCACGAAGGTGCTCGGCAACGATGGCAGCGCGCTCGTGATCACGCGCAACGCCAGGCTGAACGCGGTGGGCACGAAGGACAAGCCCATCGTCTTCACCAGCGCCCGGGAAGAGGGCTCTCGCGAGCCGGGCAACTGGGGTGGCGTGGTGCTGCTCGGCCGGGCGACCATCAACTCCGCGGGCGGACAGAACAGCATCGAGGGCTTCGTCACCAACAGCGCGGATGAGCGCACGAAGTACGGCGGCACCGACGACGCCCACGACTGCGGCAAGCTCAAGTACGCGCGCATCGAGTTCGCCGGCTACCAGCTCGCGCCGAACAACGAGCTCAACGGCCTGACCACGGGCGGGTGCGGCTCGCAGACGGAGATCGACTTCGTGCAGGTGCACAAGGGCGCGGACGACGGCGTGGAGATGTTCGGCGGCACGGCGAACCTCAAGCACATCGTCATCACCCAGCCGGACGACGACGGCCTGGACTATGACCTGGGCTACCGGGGCAAGGTGCAGTTCCTGGTGGTGCAGCAGAACAGCAAGGTGGGCAACCGCGCCATCGAGGCGAGCGGCAACAGCTCCGCGAACGCGGCCACCCCGCGCTCCATGCCGGAGATCTGGAACGCCTCGTTCATCGGCTCCAGCCGGCCCGTGGCGACGAGCGGCACCAAGCAGGAGGGCCTCGTCTTCAACACCGGCGCGGGCGTCAAGCTGCGCAACAGCCTCGTGGTGAACTTCGCGGACCAGGCGGTGGACGTGGACGGCGCGGCGTCCGTGGCCATGTTCGAGGCCGGCTCGCTGTCCATCGAGAACACCTTCTTCTACAGCAACCGGGGCGACACCACGAGCATCCCCTACGCCGCCAACCCGGTGAAGGACTCGGCGGGCACCGTCACCAACCCGGACGCGTCGCGCTTCGCCAACGACACCATCTTCAAGGAGCCCGAGCAGTTCCTCGTCGCGGCCCTGCACAACCAGGTGGTGGAGCCGAAGCTGACGGCCTCGCAGGACCTGAAGGCGCCGAACTTCGCGCCCCAGGCGGGCTCGCTGGCGCTGGATGCGGCGAACGCCGCGACGCCGCCCGCGGGTGGCTTCTTCGACACCTCGGCCCGCTTCGTGGGCGCGGTGGGCACGGACAACTGGCTGGCCGGCTGGACCGCGTACCCGGAGAACTGAACAAGTCCTCGCAGCACCCGGGGCCGTCCCTCGCGCGGCCCCCATCGCCCGGATGCACGAACATCCCACGGAGGGGGCTCCGGGGGATCGGCGTGCCTCCGGGCGGCGTTTTTTCCAGCGGGGCCCCCTCGGTGGCGCACGCCCCTTGCCGGTATCATGCCGGGATGATGAGCGCGTCCTCCCTGAAGGCTCCATGCCCGGGTGCTCGGGCGTTGTTGGGACTGCTGGCGGTCCTGGCCGCCTGCACACGCCACTCCCCGCTGCCGCTCACTGCATTGCAGACTCCGGAGCAACTCCGTGAGCTGCTCGGGTGCACGCCCCAGCGAGACCATGGACCAGGGGCTCCCGTGTCCACCAACCTCGATGAGGAGTGCGACATGAAGATGGACGCACTCCTCTACCTCCAGGCGGCGAAGAGCACGGGCCGCTTCCCCGACGATGACACCCAACGCGGGCTGGGAGTCTCCATCGAGCCCCAGGGCTTCTCACCAGAGGAGCTGGGAAGCTCGGTCGAGTTCCGGGGATTCGAGGTGATCAACCCCCTGCGAGGGCCCCACCTGCTCCGGGCCCGGCTGTCCTCGGGAGTGGAGCTCGCCTTCTGCTGCGGCAAACTCAAGGCCCGCTGCCAGGAGCAGCCGTGCACGTGTTCAAGCGACTGTAACGGGGAGTGAGTGGATGAAGACCCACATCGTCAAGAAGGGCGACTCCATCTGGTCCATCGCCAGGGCGCACGGCTTCGCCGACTGGCATCCCATCTACGAACACCCGGCCAACCAGGCACTGCGCAAGCGGCGTCCCGATCCGGCGCTCATTCAACCCGGGGACCGGATCGCCATCCCTGACCAGAAAGCCAAGCCCTCCGCCTCGCCAGCGGGCCAGAAGCAGCCGCTCAAGGTGGAACCCCAGAAGGGGCCCGCGGAGTCCACCGACCCCTTCAAGCAGTACCTGCACCACCTGTCCAAGCTCGAGCAGGCGGCCATCGCGGAGGGGCACGGTTCCTTGAAGCGGCGCATCACGGACTTCCGGCTCATCTACTATCCCAATGGAGCGCCCGCCCGAACCATCCTCGGGGTCGTCGTGGGTGGAGGAACCTGGAGCCTCCTCATCCCGGGCGCCGCCGCGGATCGGGAACCTCGGAGCTGGGCCTCGCCAGAGCTGGCCGCCTCTCGTGAATTCCTGCGCAAGCACAAGGTAGTGAAGATCAAGGGGAGCGAGGTGGACCTCGGCCATTTGTTCGCGGGGCTCGATGCGGGCAACCACCCCACGCCTCTGTCACTCGGAGGAATCGTCCACCTGAAGTCCAACATGGCGGCGGCCACGTACGCGGGCGATCTCGGCAGCGTGGTGGCCGAGTACGTCCTGAGCAGCAAGGCGTCCGTCCATGACCTGGCCAGCCGGGTCGACGCCGGCAGGCTCCAACAGAAGTACACGGAGTTCATCAGCCCGGAGGACACGGCGGGAAACGCGGACGCGTACGCGATGGTGCTCAACCTCTCCCGGAGCGTCGCCCAGAACCTGACGGACTACTACTCGGCCACGTCCGACGGCGTCGCCCAACGCTATCCGCGCTTCATCCAGCGGGCCCATCTCACCAATCACTCGCGGCTCGTGGATCTGATCTTCAACTCGGCCCTGGCCTACATGGCCTCCAACGGCCGTCGGGATCAGGTGCTCGCCATCATCAGCAAACCCGGTCCACAGCTCTTCGGCTACTCGCTCTGGGAGCTGTATTACAACGTCAGTCAATGGACGGCGGAGCTGTTCCTCTCGAAGATGAAGAAGGGCGGCTAGCGCCTCCGGGTTCCGTTCTGGAGCGAGGCACCAAAGAAAACGGGCCCGGGCTCCCAAGGAGTCCCAGGCCCGACGGTCCGGAGTCCGTCCGCAAGCCCGCCCTCACGCCGCCACGGGGCGCGGAGTCACCGCCGCCGCGCTCACGCTCGGCTCGGCCGCGACAGTGGCCTCGGGCGCGCTTCCATCGGAGAACAGCGGCGCGCTCGGACGCGTCTTCGGCGGACGGCCCCGGCGGCGCGGCGAGTTCTCCTCGTTCTGCGCGCTCGCCTCGGGCGCCACGCCCGTCTCCACCCGCACGCCCCGCTTGGGCAGGCTGATCGCCTCCAGCTTCGCGCTCAGCTCCGCGTCCTCCTCGGAGAACACCCGCGCGTACGCCAGCGCCCGCTGACCCTTCTGCAACAGCGCGTCCTGGCTGTCCGCCAGCGCCTGGCGCGCCGCCTCCAGCGCCGCCTGCGCCCGCGCCACCGCCTCCGCCTGCTCCCTCACCCGGCTCGCCCCCTCCTCCAACACCTCCGTGTCCACGTCCGGAAACTTCACCTCGGACAATTCGGTGGAGAACACCTCGAGCAGCGCCCTCATCGCGGGCGAGATAGGATCGTTTTCCGTCGCGTCGAACATGGTCGGGGCTTCCCTTCGCGTGCTGCGTGAGGCCCCCTATCTGCACAGATGTGCAGTGTCAGATCAAGGGGGTACGCTGCGAGGCCGATTTGTCGGCCCTCCGGCCCGCTCGCTCGCCCGCCCTCCAGCGGCGCCGCGCCGGATGACCTTCCAGTGGGCCCCATTGACCCCCCCCTGGCGTCGCATGGGCCTCCACGAGACACGCGCTAGGATCTCCCTCCGGCCCCCGACCGGGCCCCCTGCCGGAGGAAGAAGCCGTGGACTGGATGCGAGTGCTGGAAGTATCGCTGCAGTACCTCGCGGTGGCCCTCATCGGCGCCTGCGTGGGCATTGGAGAGCTCGTCTCGCGCTACCAGGACAACCCCTACGAGGCCATTCGCAACCGGCACGCCGTGCTCTACACGGTCATCAATGTCCTCGCCGCGGTCGTCGCCCTGCTGGCCCTCAACACGGTGAACAACAAGGATCCCCTCGGGGATCAGAACGCGGCCCACCGCATCGGCTACACGCTGCTCGCCGGCTTCGGCGCCATGAGCATCCTGCGCTCCTCGGCCTTCACCCTGCGCTCGGGCAACAACGACATCTCCATCGGACCGAGCGCGCTGTTGCAGATCCTCCTCTCCGCCACGGACCGGGCCGTGGACCGCGCGCGCGCCACCGTGCGCGCCGAGCGGATGGCCAAGACGATGAAGGACCTGGAGTTCAGTCAGATCTCCACCGCCCTGCCCCAGCTCGCCTTCACGATGATGCAGAACGTGACGACGGAGGAGAAGCTGGACCTGGCCAATGAGATCTCCCGGCTGCGCGAGCAGGACATGGACGCGGTGATGAAGAGCATCTGCCTGGGGCTCGCGCTCAGCAACATCGTCGGGCAGAGCGTGGTGGACGCGGCCGTGGCGGCGCTGCGCCAGAGCCACAAGCCCGACAAGGCCCCCGCCCCCACCCACGCCACGCTCCTGGCCATAGCCCCCGCCGTGCCCCCCGCCGTGCCGAAGTGAGGAGCCCGGGGCAGGAGGGGGAGCAGGCGGACCCGGGCTCCCCAGCCCCGTCCCGGCCCCCGCTCCTGCCCGCCCGGGCCCGGGGCTCCGTCCCGTTTCGCGATTATTTGGGCGAAGCGCGGTATGCTGAACCTCCGGATTCCCCCTCAACGACACGACGCGCAACGTGGCCCCCAACGCAGCCCGGGACTTTGGCAGATACGAACTGGTGTCGAAGCTCGCCTCGGGCGGGATGGCGGTCACCTATCGCGCGACGATGAGGGGCGCGGCGGGGGTGACCAAGCCGGTGGTCATCAAGCAGATCCTCCCCCACTTCGCCGATGACCCCGCCTTCGTGGAG
Source organism: Cystobacter fuscus DSM 2262 (assembly GCF_000335475.2). Classification (NCBI taxonomy): domain Bacteria; kingdom Pseudomonadati; phylum Myxococcota; class Myxococcia; order Myxococcales; family Archangiaceae; genus Cystobacter; species Cystobacter fuscus. The sequence goes on from NZ_ANAH02000074.1 coordinate 149,534, forward strand.
ATGTTCATCAGCGAGGCGCGCGTGGCGGCGGCGCTCACCCACGGCAACATCGCCCAGGTCTTCGACTTCGGAGAGATCGACGGCCAGTACTTCCTGGCCATGGAGTTCGTGCACGGCCAGCCACTGTCCAAGGTGCTGCGCCGCGCCCAGCGCGCGGGCCTCCCGGCGCTGCCCATCCCCCTGGCGCTCTACATCGCCTCGCAGATCTGCGACGGGCTGGACTACGCGCACCGCCACCTGGACGAGCGCGGCGAGCCGCTGGGGCTGGTGCACCGCGACGTGTCCCCGGACAACGTGCTCATCTCCTACGAGGGCCAGGTCAAGGTCATCGACTTCGGCATCGCCAAGGCGACGAGCCTGGTGGAGGAGAGCACCTCGCCGGGCATGGTGAAGGGCAAGTACCCGTACTTCTCCACCGAGCAGGCCCGGGGCGATCAGGACCTGGACGCGCGCTCGGACACGTTCGCCGTGGGCGTGGTGCTCTACGAGATGCTGTGCGGCCGCCGCCCCTATGACGGCGACTTCGTCACCGTGCTGCCGCGCCTGCTCGCCGGCGACTACCCCAGGCCCTCCACGCTCAACCCCGCCATCGCCCCCGAGGTGGAGCTGGTGCTCGCCACGGCGATGGCGCTCGAGCGCGAGCAGCGCTACCCCACCGCCCAGGCCTTCTCCGAGGCGCTGCGCGAGCAGCTCTACTCCGCCTGGCCCCGCTTCTCGCCGAGCATGGCGTCGCAGCTGCTCGGCCACCTGTTCGCCGAGGATCTCGCGGCCGAGGGCCGCCGGGTGGAGGTGACACCCGCCTTCCTCGAGCAGTTGGCCGAGTGGCAGCACCAGACGAGCGCGGCGCCCCGCGCGGCCTCGGCGAGCACCAGCCGTCCCCGCGCCAGGCCCGCTTCCGACGGGGAGATCAGCGGGCCGATGCTGAGCAACCCCGGCGCGCGCCCCTCGTCGCGCCCCAGCTCCAGTGGTGCGGCCCGCGCCTCGCAGCCAGGGGGCGTGCGCCCCATCAGCGCGACCACGGGGCGCCGGGTGTCGAGCGCGGGCGTCGTGCGCGTCCCCTCCTCCACCGCCCCGCGCGAGGCACCGGCCCCCGAGACGATGGCGAGCCCGCTGACGGCCGCCCGCGTCCTCGAGAGCCCGAACGAGCCGCACGACAACACGCCCCTCGATATCGAGGTGCCGTCGGTCACCCACATCACGGCGCTGGAGTCCACCCCGGGCGATCCGCGCGAGCAACGGGCCCGCGAGGAGAAGGAGCGCGAGGAGAAGCAACGGCGCATGGTGCGCCAGCTCAGCATCCCGCTCTTCGTCCTCGCGCTGCTCGGCCTGCTCTACCTCGTCTTCTCACCCAAGAAGGCCAGTGAAGAGGAAGCCGCCAGGAGGGCCCCGTTGTGGCTCACCTCCACGCCGCCGGGCGCCACGGTGAAGCTCAACGGCCAGGACGTGCCCGGCGTCACGCCGCTCTTCGTGCCGGATGTGCCGATCTACGAGGCCAGCACCTTCGTGCTCACGCTGCCGGGCTACCGGACGTGGACCAAGCGCTTCACGCCCACGGCCAGCGACAAGCCCACCCTGAACGCGGTGTTCGAGCCGCTCGAGGTGGAGCCCCCTCCCCAGGCACCGCCCCCCGAGCCCGCTCCCGCGCCCGAGCAGCCCGACCTGTCGCGCAACGCGGTGGACTACCCGACGCGGCTGTTCGTCCTGCGCCCGCGCTACAACGCCTTCGTCGTGGACGGGCTCGCCACGGCCTCCCTCGAGCTCAACCCCCGGGTGGCCTACGCGGTCAGCACCGACGGCAGCGCCTCGCTGGCCTCCGGGCGGGGCGGGGCCACGGGCACGCTCGCCTACTTCGCCGAGGGCGACGACCTGTCCGCGGACGAGACCTTCGGGCTGCTCGGCCCGTCCACGCGCACGCTCAAGGGCGTGCGCCGGCTGCATGTCTTCCTCCTGGACGATGACCTGGCGGACAACAGCGGCACGGTGCGGGTGAACCTGCGCCAGTCCCAGTTCGTCGCGCCGCGCAGCCTCACCTTCGAGGCCACCCGCCACGCGCTGGTGCTCGCCCCCGAGCAGCAGTTCGTCCTGCGCGGGCTCAACCCGGACGCCGTCTACATGCTCACCGTGCGCGATGACGTCGCGGAGCTGCGCGTGGGCCCCACCGGCCGCACCCGCCGCGTGTTGTGCGTGGAGAGCAACTCGAAGTCCGCCCGGCGCTCGCACCGCCTGCTCGAGTCGGGCAAACGCTTCCAGATGACGGGCGCGGACACCCTGCGCTGCGCCTTCCCGGATGTGCGCGTGGAGGACAACGCGGGCGCCTTCGAGGTGGACCTCGTCGACGTCACCGAGATGTCCCGCAAGGAGCGCGCCGACGCCCTGCGCGGCCCCCTGCGCTGAGCCGCCTCCCCCGAGGCGAGGTAGGGAGCGGGCGGACAGGCGCCGATGCCATCCGACATGAGCGCCCAAACGCCCACCAGCCAAGCATACTTTGAGCACCGTTTTTCAACGGAACGGTGCATACTCTAGGGAAGGGCCTGGATCACCGGGTCCCTCCAAAAACCGAAGGATTCCTTCCGTAAGGGCTTGCTCGCGGCGGTGAGGCGATCAGGTTCAACAAGGACGGGAAAGGCACGTGGGCGCGGAGCCATTCATGGCACCGGGCCCACATGTCTTTTTGGGGCCACCCGCTCCCTCGAGAGGGAGGGAAGCGGGGGAGAAGGCGGCTCAGATGTCCAGGTTCTGCACGTTGAGGGCGTTGCGCTCGATGAACTCGCGCCGCGGCTCGACGGCCTCGCCCATGAGGAGCGAGAAGATCTCATCGCTCTCCACCGCGTCCTCGACGCGCACCTGCAGGAGCGTGCGGGTGGCCGGGTTCATGGTGGTCTCCCAGAGCTGCTCGGGGTTCATCTCGCCCAGACCCTTGTAGCGCTGCAGGCCGAGTCCCTTCTGGGCGTCCTTGCGCACGGCCTCGAGGACTTCCTGGACGGACAGGGCGAGCACCTCGCCATCGCCCACCTTCACCTTGTAGGGCGCCTTGCCCAGCGAGGCGAACGCGTCGTGCAGGCTCGCGAGCTCCTGGTACTCGGGCGAGGAGAGGAAGGCGTGGTCGAACACGGACTGGCGCAGGCCGCCGTTGATGTCCGTCTTCACCACCAGCTTCTTCGCCTGGGCCTCGGGGTCGTCCACGATGGCCGTCTCCATGCGGCCGAGGGTGTCCGGCATGCGCATCTGGAGGTAGGCGCGCAGCTGCGCCACCTGCTCGCCGAGCAGGGCCTCGTTGGACAGGGTGGCCACGTTCAGGCTGCTGCCCTGCACCAGGGCGTCCACCACGCGCGCGTCCCGCCGCGCCGCCAGCTTCTCCAGGCGCTCCTCGTAGGTGAGCACCTTCTCCAGGAGCGAGCGCAGCTCCGAGCCGCCCAGCTCCCCGCCCGGCGTCACCACGCGCGAATGGTCCGAGGCGATGCGCAAGAGGTAGTCATTGAGGCCGCGCTGATCCTTGACGTACAGGTCCTTCTTGTTGCGCGTGACTTTGTAGAGCGGCGGCTGGGCGATGTAGAGGTAGCCGCTCTGGATGAGCTCCGGCATCTGCCGGTAGAAGAACGTGAGCAGCAGGGTGCGGATGTGGCTGCCGTCCACGTCGGCGTCCGTCATCAGGATGATGCGGTGGTAGCGCGCCTTGGTGGGATCGTAATCCTCGCGGCCGATGCCCGTGCCCAGCGCGGTGATGAGCGTGACGATCTCCGCGCTGGTGAGCATCTTCTCGAAGCGCGCCTTCTCCACGTTGAGGATTTTGCCGCGCAGGGGAAGGATGGCCTGGTTGCGCCGGTCGCGGCCCTGCTTGGCCGAGCCGCCTGCGGAGTCACCCTCGACGAGGTACAGCTCGCTCTCGCTCGGATCGCGGCTCTGGCAGTCGGCGAGCTTGCCCGGCAGCGAGCCGCCATCGAGGATGCCCTTGCGCCGCACCGTCTCGCGCGCCTTGCGCGCCGCGATGCGCGCGCGCGTGGCGTCGCCAATCTTCATGACGATCTTCTTGGCGACGATGGGGTTCTCCTCGAGGAAGGTGGCGAGCTGGTCATTGACCATCTGCTCGACCAGACCCTTGACCTCGCTGTTGCCCAGCTTCGTCTTCGTCTGCCCCTCGAACTGGGGGTTGGACAGCTTCACGGAGATGACGGCGGACAGGCCCTCGCGCGCGTCCTCGCCGGTGGGCGTCTCCTTGAGGTCCTTCCACACGCCGCTCTTCTCCGCGTAGGTGTTGAGCGTGCGGGTGAGCGCGGCCTTCATGCCCGACAGGTGCGTGCCCCCCTCGTGCGTGTTGATGTTGTTGGCGAAGGTGTAGATGCGCTCGTCGTAGCCATCGTTCCACTGCAGGGCGATCTCCAGCGCCAGGCCCTCGCGCTCGGTGCTGAAGTGGATGGGCTTGTCGTGCAGCGCCTCCTTCGCCTTGTTGATGTACTCCACGAAGGACACGATGCCGCCGTCGAACTTGAACTCGTGCTCCTTGCCGATGCGCATGTCGCGGATGACGATGCGCAGGCCGGCGTTGAGGAACGCGAGCTCGCGCATGCGCTGGCTGAGCGTCTCGAAGTTGAAGTCCACCACCTCCATGATGGTGGGGTCCGGCTTGAACGAGATGAGCGTGCCGCGCTTGTCCGTCTCGCCCACCACCGTCACCGCGTCCTGCGGCACGCCGCGCGCGTAGGAGTGCTCGTACACCTTGCCAGCGCGCTGGATGCGGACCTTGAACCACTCGGAGAGGAAGTTCACGCACGTGACGCCCACGCCGTGCAGACCGCCGGACACCTTGTAGGCGCCGTTGCCGAACTTGCTGCCCGCGTGCAGCTCGGTGAGCACCACGTCCAGCGTGTCCTTGCCCTTGAACTTGGGATCCGGGTGGGGACCTACCGGAATGCCGCGGCCGTTGTCCTGCACCGACAGCGAGCCATCCACGTGGATGACCACCTCGATGTCCGTGCAGTGGCCCGCGAGCGCCTCGTCGACGGAGTTGTCCACCACCTCGTAGACGAGCTTGTGCAGCCCGTAGTGGACGGTGTCGCCGATGTACATGCCCGGCCGCTTGCGAACGGCTTCCGCGCCTTCCAGCTTCGTGATGGCACCGGCGTCATAGTCCCCGGACGACGACGACGGAGCCGCCGGAGTGGCGGGGGTGGGGAGGTTTTCCATGTGCGGAGATCCTTCGGAAATCACAGGTCGGGAAGCCCGGGTGCCTACCATTGGAAGATACCCCGGACAAGAATGTGGAGAACACGCAAGGCGTGGAAAAGATTCACGAAATGTCCCGAAATGACGCTAGGCGTCGAACCGGGGGACGGGCTTGCGTTCCTCGAGAGCGGACGCGAGCTCGCCATAGGTGTTTTTGGAGGCGAAGAGGTGCCGGGTGACGAGCACCCGTCCCCCCTCGTCGAGGAACAGGCCGAGCACCTCGCCGTGGCGGCCGATGCGCCGCACGGAGTCGATCTGCCCCCAGGACAGCTGAATCCGGCCGGTGGAAAAGGGACGAGCCACTTCCACGCCCCGAGCACTGAGTGTAACGCCCCAGCCTGACCGGGGCCGCAAGCGATGCCAGGCGAACGCGAAGACGAGCATCAAGCCTCCGGTGACGCCCGCCCGGGCCACGGCCAGGGGAGGGTTGCCCTGTGAGCGGGCATCCGCCAGGGACCAGGCGCTGAGAATGGCCAGCACACACGCGCCCAGGAACAGGGCGCGGCGCGAGAAGCGGGGATCGAAGGCGTAGAAGCGGGGCTCCATGCGAGCAGCCTGCACCCTACCCTCCCCGAGGGCCCGCCGGGTATTTTCCCGCCGCCCGCACTGTCCACCCGCAAGCGCCCGCGCACTCCAGGAGAGCCCCCCATGACGGACGCTGAACTCACCGCGCGGCTGCGCGCCAACCTGCTGGCCTTCAAGGCGATGCAGACGCGCACCACGGCCCTGCGCGGGCTCGAGATGCCAGGAGTCCGGGCCCTGTGCCTGCCCGGCCGGGGTGTTCCCCTCTTCCAGCAACAGGTGCTGTACGCCCACCCGGAGGCGCTCGCGCCCGCCCTGCCCCGGCTGGAGGCCTGGTACCGCGACCAGCACGTGCCCGCCTGGCGCGTGCTCGTCACCCCGGGGGACTCGCACGCCGAGTCCGCCCTGGCCGCCGCCGGCTACGCGCCCGAGGGCGGCATGCCCGCCATGGGCCTGTGCCTCGCACCCACTCCGCCCTCCCGCCTCCCCCCGGGGCTCTGCCTGGAGTCCTCCGAGGACCCGCGCGAGGTGATTGAACTCAACAGGCTGTGCTACCCCCCGGGCGTCATGGACTTCCTGGGCGTCTGGGGGGGTGGATCGCCGCCGGACGTCCCGCTGTACGGGGTGCTCGTGCGCGAGGCGGGCCGGGTGCTCTCCGGGGGACTGGCGCTCGATCTGGACGACACCGCGGGCGTGTACATGGTCGCCACGCACCCCGAGGCGCGCCGCCGGGGACTGGGCGCGCGGGTGATGGAGGCCCTGCACGCGCGGGCGCTCGCGCGCGGCCGCGCCGCCTCCGTCCTCCAGTCGTCCGAGGAGGGCGTCGCCATGTACCAGCACATCGGCTACCGGCACCTCGGGACGTGGGTCAACTGGGTGCGCCGCGCCGGGCAGGCGGCTCCAGGGGCAGCTCCAGGGTGAAGCGCGCGCCCCCTTCCGGGCGATGCTCCGCCCAGACGCGGCCGCCATGAGCCTCGGCCGCCCGGCGCGCCAGGTACAGCCCCAGCCCCAGTCCCCCGTACGAGCGCGAGGACACCGCCCGCCCGAAGCGCTCGAAGATGCGCTCCAGGTGCGCCTCCGGCACGCCGATGCCCTGGTCCTCCACCACCACGCGCGCCCGGCCCCCGGCCTCCTCGCCGCGCACCTCCACCGGCAGGCGCGGACCGAACTTGAGGGCGTTGGCCACCAGGCTCGACACCACCTGCTCCACGCGCATCCGGTCCCACTGGCCCACCAGCCCCGGAGCCACGTTCACCCGCAGTCCACAGCCCACCGCCTCGGCCTCCGCCTGGAAGCGCTCCAGCACCTCGCCCACCAGCTCGCCCAGGTCCACCCGCTCGGGGGACAGGGGCAGCTCGCCCGTGGACAACAGCGACACGTCCAGGAGCGACTCCACCAGCGTGCCCAGGCGCCGCACCTGGCGCAGCCCCCGCTCCAGCCGCTCGCACAGGGCCGGGGACTCGCGCCGGGAGCGCTGCACGAGCGAGCCGAGCTGCAACCCCAGCGTGGTCAACGGCGTGCGCAGCTCGTGCGCGGCCACGGCCAGGAAGTCGTCGCGCAGGTGGATGGCCTCCTGCGCCTCGCGGTAGAGCCGCGCGTTCTCCAGCGCGAGCGCGGCGCGGCGCCCCACGTCCTGGAAGAGCGCCAGGTCCTCCGCCGTGAAGGCCGCCCGGTCTCCCGTGGCGAACAGGGTCATCACCCCCTGGCTCTGCCGCCGCCCCCGCAGAGGGACGCAGACGGCCGAGTGCAAGCGCAGCTCGGTCACCACGCGCAGGTGCTCCGGCGAGCGCGCCCAGGCCAGTAACTCGGCCCGGAACTCCGGCACCCACTGCGCCTGGCCCGTGCGCCAGGTATACGCGGAGCCCGAGGTAGCATCCGGCACGAGCGGGAAGAGCCGGTCCAGGTCGCGACCCCGCTCCACCCATTCGGGGTCCTCGTGCGCCAGCACCACCAGCTCGAGCTGCCCCTTGTCGTCGGGAGCGTAGACGGAGCACCAGTCCGCCAGCTCCGGCACCATCAGCCGCGCCACCTGCTGCAGCGTCTCCTGGAAGTCCAGCGAGCCCGCCAACACCTCGCCCACGCGCGCCATCAGCGAGCGCTCGCGGCGCAGGCGCGACACCTCCAGCTCACGGGCCACCACCGCCGACAGCCGGTCCAGGCTCGCCCGGGAGAAGCAATCCCGTGCCCCCGCCTTCATCACCTCACCGGCCCCGCGCTCGTCCAGGTGCTCGGAGAGGACCAGGAGCGGAATCTCCAGGCCGCGCGCGCGCACGGCGTCCAGCACCGTCACGGCGTCGAGGCCCGGCGGGCCCTCGCCACACACGAGCACCTCCCACGGCCCCCGCTCCAGCGCCGTGCCCAGCTCCCCGGCGGTGCGCACGACGCACGCCTGGATTTCACCGTGGCCGCCCTCGCGCAGGGCCTCCACCACCCGAGCCTCGTCGTTCGGCTCTCCCGCCACCAGCAGGACGCGCAGGGGCGCCGTCATCCACGAGCCCCCGGCCCCCAACCCTGGCCGGCACCCGTCCCGAGGCGCACGCCCGCCCGGGGCACCTCGTCCTCACGCAAGAGGGATCGCTGGATGTACATGCTCGCAACTCCACGCCTTGGACCCAAGGACAAGCCTATAGCGGGTCCCTTCCGTGTCGTCCGCCAGGAAGCAACCCCCCTGGTCCTGGAACGCTCCCCGGTGAACGTCTCGCGGCGAGCCGGCGGCGCCGGAGCCTGAAAAAAGTCTGGAAAATGCCCGTCAGGACTCGCGCCCGGGTCCCGTCCCCGTCCTCATCGGAACGCCCGGCCGGAAAGGCCCCACACGCCCCATCGTCCAGCCCTGAAAAGGCCCTCTCCCATCGAGAGAGGACAACGAAACCGATGGCTTTCCCACTCGGGCGTTCCGTCCCCTTCCACACCCGCTTCTCGCGTCCGGCCGAACAGGCCCCACAAGCCCACACTCTCCGTGTCGCCGGTTCGACTCCGGCTCTCCCGATACGCCGCACCGGGAGATAGCTCAGGGGTAGAGCAAGAGACTCCCACTCGTGGCTTGTTCACTCGGACGCGGTCTTTCCTTCCGCCTCACGCCCGCAGGACACTGCCCTCCAGCTCCAGCACGCGCTGCTCGAAGAGGCGCAAGGCCTCGCGCAGGTCGGACGAGGCCGCCTCCGCGGGAGCGTTGCGCGCGTTCATCAGCCGTCGCCGCGCCGCCAACAAGGCGCGCTGCCCCTGCTCGGTGTGCGGAGCGCTCCCGGCCTCCGCCAGGTCCACCGCCACGCGCAGCACCGAGGTGAGCTCGCGCAGCACGAGGTCGTCCTGGAGCTCCGGGGCCTGGGTGAGCGTGGAGAAGCCCTGCCGCGCGGCCACGAGGTTGCCCTGGGTGGCCTGCACCGCGGACAGGTGCGCGCTGAAGCGCAGCGAGTGCCACCGGGACACCCGGGCCAGCAGCCCCACCGCGTCCTCCAGGCTCCCCCGCGCGGAGGCAAGCGCGCCGAGCGCCACCAGCGCCCGGCCCTGCTCGCCCAGCGCCACGCCCTCCACCAGCCGCATGCCGAGCTGCCGCCCCATCCGCACCGCCTCGCCCAACTGCTCGCGCGCCTCCGCCGCCCGGCCCGCGTCGAGCAGGAAGCAGCCCAGGTTCACCAGCGCCAGCGCCTGGCCCGAGCGGTCTCCCACGCGCGCCGCCTTCTCCAGGGCCTCCTCCAGCAGCGTCACCGCCTCCGCCGTGCGCCCGTGCTCGCCAATGGCCAGCGCGTAGTTGACGAGGAAGCCCACCTCGAACGCAACGTCGCCGATGGCCCGGAACAGCTCCAGTGCCGAGCGCAGGTGCGGCAGCGCCGGCTCCACCCCGCGCCGTCCCAGCTCCAACAGGCCGAGGTTGCCCACCGCGTACGCGTCCAGCCAGAGGTCTCCCCCCGAGGACAGCTCCAGCGCCTCCTGGATGAGCGTCCAGGCCGCGCCCGTGTCGCACTCCTCCCGGGCCACGATGCACAGGTCCACCAGGACGCGCTTCTCCCGCTCCCCCGCGCCCAGCTCCCGGTAGATGGAGCGCGCCTCGCCCAGGTCCGTCCACGCGGCCGTCATCCGGCCCTCCATGTGGTGCACCCGGCCCCGGACGGCGAGCGCCTCGGCGCGCAGCAGCGGGTCCACCTCCACGTGGACCGACAGCTCCAGCGCCTTGTCCAGACGCGCCAGCGTGAGGCCCACCGGCCCGCGCGCCATCACGTCCGGCTCCAGCGCCACCAGCGCGCCCAGCGCCCGCTCCAGCGTGCTCGCCGTGACGGGCGCCACCGCCAGCGCGTTGTCACACGCCGCCAGCAGGTTCTCGCGCTCGAGCACCAGCCGGCGGAAGGCCATCTCCCCCGCCCCTCCCCCGCCCCGCTCGCTCAAGCGCCGCGCGAGCGCCAGGTAGCACGCCGCGTGGCGCGCCGCGACCGTCGCCCCCTCGCCCCGCTCCGCCAGGCGGCTCGAGGCGTACTGGCGGATGCTCTCGTACATGCCCAGGCGCAGCTCCCCCGGGAGCCCATCCGGCGTGAAGACGCGCAAGAGCGACTTGGAGCGCAGCGAGTGGATGATCTCCAGCACGTCCGGCCCGCCCGGGGGGAACACCAGCACGGCCTCGGCCGACTCCAGGGTGAAGCCGCCGCGGAACACCGAGCACTGCGCCAGCGCCGCGCGCTCGGCGGGCTCCAAGAGGTTCCACGACCAGTCGATCGCCCCCCACAGCGTGTTCTGCCGCGCCGACACGTCGCGCCGCCCGCCGCGCAACAGCTCGAAGCGGCGCGAGAGCCGATCTTGAATCTGACTCACCCCGAGCAGGTTGGTGCGCGCCGCCGCCAGCTCGATGGCCAGGGGGATGCCGTCCAGCTTGCGCACGATGTCCGCCACCAGGGGGGCCTCCGTCTCCGTCAGCTCGAAGCCCCCGCGCACCGCGCGCGTGCGCTGCACGAACAGGTACACCGCGCCACAGGCGAGCAGCACCGGCAGCCGCGTCTCGCCCTCCTCGGGCACCCTCAGGGGCTCCAGGTCCACCACGCGCTCGGTGGGCAACTGGAGCGCCTCGCGCGAGGTGACGAGGAAGCGGGCCCGGGGCGCCAGCTCGCGCCAGCGGCCCAGCGTGGCGGGCATGCGCTGGATGACGTGCTCCACGTTGTCGAGGATGACCAGCACGTCCCCGCGTCCGGCCAGGGCGCGGCCCAGCCGGTCCGCGGGCTCGCTGTCCTCGCCCGAGCGCGTGAGCGCGACGCCGAGCGCCCGGCCCACGGCATGACAGATGTCATCCACCGTCACCGCGTCCGACAGCTCGCACAGCCACACCCCGCCGTCCCACGCCTCCGCCTCCAGGTTGCCGAAGCGCGTGGCCAGCCGGCTCTTGCCCATGCCACCCGGGCCCAGCAGCGTCACCAGCGAGTGGCCCTCGGCGAAGCAGCGGCGCAGCTCCTTGAGCTCCTCGTCGCGGCCAATCAGCTCCCCCGTCTCGCCCGGGAGGTTGCCCCGCCGGGCCTTCTGCACCCGCGGCGCCTCGAAGCGGCGATCCGCGAGCCGCGCGGGCAGCACCTCCACCAGCGCCATGGGCTCCTCGATGCCCTTGAGGAGATAGTCGCCCAGCGAGCGCACCACGGGGCCACCCAGCGCCTCCCACGCGTCCGCCACGCGCGTCCACGCGCTCGCGCTCACCAGCACCTGGCCGCCATGGCCCGCCGAGGCGATGCGCGCCGCCGCGTTCACCATCCGCCCGTAGTAGTCCATGTGGCCAGTGCGCTCATCGAGCCGGCACTCGGGCTCGCCCAGGTGCACGCCCATGCGCACGCGCAGCCCCCGGTGCATCACCCCGTGGGGGCCCCGCTCCACCCGCGCGTCCGGCTCGGCGAGCAGCACCTCGGGCCAGGGCGCCTCCAACAGCGCCTGCTGCGCCTCCAGGCACCAGCGCACCGCCTCCACCACCGACGCGAAGGCCACCATGAAGGAGTCCCCCTGCGTCTTCACCTCGTAGCCCCCGTGCACGTCCAGCAGGGCGCGCAGCACCTCGTTGTGCACGTCCAGCGCCCGGCCCATGTCGGAGGGGCAGCGCTCCCACAGCCGGGTGGAGCCCTGCACGTCCGTGAAGACGAGCGCGACCGTGCCCGTGGGGGCCACCACGGGGGAAGCGTTGCGCACGGGGAAGTCCCCGGCGCTCGGAATCTCGATGGCACCGGCCGGTGGAAACATGCGCAAAACGATCCCCATCACCAGTCCCCTCGCCTGGGGTCATGATGACCACGCGAGCGCGCATTGGCGCCTGCCCAGCTTTTCCATCCGTGCACCAGCGCACGGATTTCCAGGGGCCAGGACGAGACCCCAGGGGGGTTGAAACATCCACCCGTGAACAGCCCCCGGCGAGCGGGGGCCACCGGGGAGGGATCATCCCTCGGGGGTCCGACGCATCAGGCCACGCACCACGAGTGCGCCGGCCAGCAGGGACAGTCCGCGGGTGAGCAGTTCCACCCCCACCACGACGCCGAGCACCCACAGGGACGCGGAGGGCATCCGGCTGAAGATGAGGGCGCCGAGCATCACCGACACCGCGCCCTGGGCGAAGTCCCAGCCCCAGCCCGGGTGGCGATCCGAGCTCGCGGTGATGACGCGGAAGAAGCCACTGGCGAAGAAGTACGCGGCGAGCAGCAACGTGAGCGACATCAGCCCCGCACCCGGCTGGGTGAGGAGGAAGCCCCCCACGAGGAACGACAGCAGGCCCCCGAGGACGAACAGGAGGAAGGGGCCGGTGTCGCGGTTGCGCAGGCCGTGGACGATCTCCAACAGCCCCGCCACCATCAGCACCACACCGTAGAAGAGGACGGACAGGGCGCTGGTGAGGGTCGCGCTGCCCAGCGCCAGCACGCCGAGCAGGGTGACGAGCACCCCCATCACCAGGGGGCCCGTCCACAGTGCGCTCGGATGCCAGGGGCGACGGGGAGGCGGCTCGAGGGAGGAGTCGGGGGTGGCCATGGGGGGCGCTCTCCGGAACGGCGGGTGGGGCTGTGCCTCGAACGTGGGAGTCGGTCCGGAGGCCGACAAGGGACGACCGAGGACTCCCAGGAGGCGGATGGCTCCTCGGTCCGGATGACGAGCGGGCACGGGTCGCCGGGAAGAGAACGCGGGGGCCTCGGAAGCCGCGGCTCCCAAGGCCCCCTTTTCCGACTCAGGCCCGCGCCTCCAGCACAGAATCCTGGAGCGCGTCGGGGACGGGCTCATAGGCGGACAGGCGCAGACTGGCCGAGGCGCGTCCCTGCGTGCGGCCCCGGAGGCTCGTCACATAGCCGAAGAGGTTCGCCATGGGCACCCGCGCGGAGACGCTCCGCGTGGCCCCATGGCCCTCCAGGCCCCCCACCCGTCCGCGCCGAGAGGACAGGTCCCCGAGCACGTCGCCGAGGAACTCCTCGGGCGTGGTGACCTCCACGTCCATCACGGGCTCGAGCAACCGCACACCCGCGTGGCGCGCGGCCTCCTGGAAGGCGAGCGAGCCGGCCATCATGAAGGCCTGCGGGGTGGAGTCGCGCACGTGCGTGCTCCCATCGAGCAGCCGCACCTCCACGTCCACCACCGGGTGGCCCGAGAGCACCCCGCGCCGCATGGCGCCCTCCACGCCCTTCTCGATGGCGGGGATGAATTCCCGGGGGATGACGCCGCCGTGGGTGTCGTCCACGAAGACGAGCCCCGCGCCACGAGGCGCCGGACCGACCTCGAGCACCACATGGGCGTACTGACCAGGGCCTCCGCTCTGCCGGACATGACGGTACTCCTGACGCACCCGGCGGCGCAGCGTCTCGCGCCAGGCCACCTTGGGTTGTCCCACTCGGGCTTCCACGCCGTACTCGGTTCTCAGCCGGTCCACAATGATCTCCAGGTGCAGCTCTCCCATGCCGGAGAGCAGTTGCTGTCCGGACTCGGCATCCACGCCCACGTGCAGCGAGGGGTCCTCCGCGGCGAGCCGGGCGAGCCCCTCCTCCATGCGCTGCTGGTCCGCGCGCGAGGCGGCCTCCACGGCGAGCTGGATGACGGGCTCGGGGACGTGGAGCGACTCGAGGAGCACGGGGGACTCGGGGGAGCAGAGCGTGTCGCCGGTGCGCACGCCCTTGAGGTTGAGCGCGGCGCAGATGTCGCCCGCGTGCACCTCGTCCACCTCCTCGCGCTTGTTGGCATGCATGAACATGAGACGTCCCACGCGCTCGCGGCGCTGTTGACGGGTGTTGAGCACGGCCATGCCCGTGCGCAGCGTGCCCGAGTAGACGCGCAGGAACACGATGGTCCCCACGGCCTTGTCGTGCATGAGCTTGAAGACGAGCGCGCTCACGGGCTCCTCCTCCGCGGACGCACGCACGTCCGACGGCGCGGGCAGGTAGTTGACGATGGCGTCCAGCAACATGCGCACTCCCTTGTTCTTGAAGGCCGCCCCGCACAGCACGGGCACGAGCCTCCTCTGGAGCGTCCCCGAGCGCAGCGCGCGCTCCAGCTCCTCCTCGGTGATGTCTCCCCAACGCCCGTCCACGTACTTCTCCAGCAGCGTGCCGTCCTCCTCGGCGCACGCCTCGATGAGCCGCAGGCGCAGGGCCTCGGCCCACTCGCGCAGGGACGCGGGGATGTCCTGTCCCTCGCGGGTCTCGCCGCCCTCCTCGTCGAAGAAGAAGGCGCGCATGCGGACCAGGTCGATGAGGCCGCGGAAGTCCGCGCCCTCGCCGATGGGCAGTTGCACCGGCACGGACCGGACGCCCAGCCGCTGACGGATGGAGTCCACGCACATGCCGAAGTCCGCGCCCACCTTGTCCATCTTGTTGAGGAACGCGATGCGCGGCACGCCGTGGCGATCCGCCTGGCGCCAGACCGTCTCGGATTGGGGCTCCACGCCCTGGCTGCCGTCGAACACGGCCACGGCCCCGTCGAGCACGCGCAGCGAGCGCTCCACCTCGATGGTGAAGTCCACGTGCCCCGGCGTGTCGATGATGTTGAGACGGTGCTCGGTGCCCGAGAAGGGCCCGCGCATGGGCTTCCAGGAGGCGGTGGTGGCCGCCGAGGTGATGGTGATGCCGCGCTGCTTCTCCTGCACCATCCAATCCATCTCGGTGGAGCCGGTGTGCACCTCGCCCATGGCGTGGATGCGGCCGGTGAAGAAGAGGATGCGCTCGGTGAGCGTGGTCTTGCCCGCGTCGATGTGGGCCATGATGCCGATGTTGCGGTAGCGCTCGATTCGAGTGGTGCGAGACATAAAGACTTCCCGTTCCCGGCGGAGGAGAGCCTCCGCGGGTTGAAGACAGACACTGGTTGGAAATGGAGGGAGCGGCGGGCCTGGCGGGCGGACGCACGCATGCCCGGAGCGACCCCTCGGGGCGGCTCAGGACGACGTGAGGACACACGAGGGCCCGGCGGGATCAGGGGCGGAAGCTCAGACTCCAGGGGCACACGGGAACCAGCCACCCGCGCACCCGGAGCACCGAGTCCGCCTGCTCAAATGTCGAGCAGCACCTTGTTGCGGGACAGACGCACGTCCACCGTCGACGCGGAGACGCGCTCGGACGGCACACCCAGGATGGTGGTGACGGGCTTCATGACCAGGACATATTGCAACAGCTTTCCCGGTTGTCAATCCCGTGCGTGTCTGGGCCTGGAGGAGCGCTCTCTTTATTCCACGAATTCCGTGGCGCCGCCCACCACGTACTGGGAAGCACGACCTACGGCTTTCCGGACTGACGATCCCAGGAGTACAGCAGCGCGAGCAAATCCGACGTGCACGCACCGGACACGCGCTCGAACGCAGGTGGAGGGAGCGCGGCGAGGCGTTCGCGCTGGAAAGCAGGATCGGCTACCACATCCCGATGCTTCAGGTTGCGTGCGAAGGAGAGCGCATGGGGCATTTGCCGGAGGATGGCCTCGATGCAGTCTTCCCGGGTCGCTCGTGCCATGCGCTCCGCCGCTGCCGTCAGGCGCTCGCGCACTGGGGTTTCCCCTCCTGGGCACCAGGCATCCATGGCCCAGTCACAAGTGGCTTCCATCAATTCATCCAAGGTGAACGGAGCACCTAACGTCTTGAAGAGGTAGCGCGCCCCCTGGAGCGGCTCCCAGAAACGCAGCACGGCCTGGAGGCGCAGCGCCGTGCGCTCAGCACTCACCGGGACCATGGCCGAAGTGGCGAAGTACAGCGCGCCCCAGGCGGCATCGAGGAAGCCCGCCTCGTACGCATCCCTGGCGGGGAATGTGTTCTGACCCTCCAGTGCTTCGGACAAGCCGCTCATGACATGGGACACCATGTAAAGCCGCCATGCTGGGCGCTCGTGCTGTAGATCCGCCCCCTCGTGCGTCAGCACCACATCGCTGAGGAGCACCTCCTGCATCTGAAGAGGAGCAGGAAAGGAGCCGTCCTTCCCGTACAGCGCGCCACACCGCAGGCCCTCTTTCCGAGTCTTCCGCTGCACTGAGGAGAAGGTGCCATGCAGGAATGACGGTAGTTGCAGAGAAACTGGCGGTCCAGGCGTCATGACGCGCGTCCTATCAAACCGGGTCATCAGCGAGAAAGAGGCATGCTCGCGGCGGCGGGCACTCGCGATGGGGTCGCAGCAGGTGTCGGTCGCGCTGGAAAGGGGACAACCTGTCCACCGCCCTGGTGCGGGGGTTGTTGAGTCCCTGAGCCCGAACTCATCCGGCCCAGAATCGCACTCGAGAAGAACCCCGTCGCGGCAGTGCCAACGACCTCAATGACGATGCCGACCACACCGCGCAAGGTAGCGAGCCGTTCGCGCCGACTGACCAGTCCTTCCACGGCTTGTCCAACCCACCCACCGTATTGCCTAATCTCCTGTTCGGTGAGCACCACCCAATGGCCAGCATCATATGCCGCGACCTCGGACTCGAAGAGCTGCTGGCTACGAGTCCACCGGTACTGGACCACCCCTGGCTCGTTGGTCCGCCACTCCAGACGCCAGATGTATTGCCCTCGCGCGAAACGTATCAGGACCTCGCCTTGGAACTCCGTTCCCCCCAAGAAGCTCGCTTCTGGAGAAACGGCCCGGTTCAGCACGGCCAGATAGACTTGCACTTCCTGTCGGCCTTCCAGAAGACCTTTCTCATTCCAGGGCTTGATCTCGAAGACGTACAAAGCGGTAACATCGGTGATATCTGGGCGGAGCTTGCGCTCATTCGGGAGCAGACGGTACTTGTCCCCGAGCCTCGCGTCCTCAAGGATGGCATCAATTGTCTTTGTATTATAGAACGCGCGATTCTGCGGGTAATGCACCCCGTACATATATGCGATCAGCCTGTGCGCGGCGTTACCAAGGAAGAACTCCCAAGGCATTTCTGAATTCGGATTGCGGCCAGGGACGTTGTAGCCCTCATGCAACGGATGGGAAGATTCGCCACCTGCCTCTGAGCCATCGCTCATGGCCAGCAGAAGTCGCGGCGACACAGCGGGTATGAATGAAGGAGTGAAGCGTCCCCTCTCCACGCTTCGGGCAGGAAGAAACTGAGTGCCGGAGGTCGTGGCACAACCGACGAGCATCCACGCGAGAAGGAGGGCCGCCCAAACGCACGCGGCCCGAAGCCTGGACAGACTCCTGATGCAAACACCCACGAACACCTCCCACTTCACCGCCGGGCAGGCGTGAAGTCGGGAAGCAGTAGAATCCGAGAGACGACAGGGCACGCCAGAGGATTGCCAGGAGGCAACCAGCTCCCCAAGTGCCGATCGGGTTCCCGCGGAACTCCTCTGCACTCACGGCCGGGCCGGTTTGACGCGGGGCGTGCCCTCCTCGTGTCCCTCGCGGCTGCGTGGGTGCTCGTCACGCGAGTCCCGGACCACGCTCACGCCCCCCGAGTCCCGCAGCACCGTGCGCCACGAGCCCTGGGGCGCGAGTACATCCGCCTCGCTCGGCCCCCAGGTGCCCGGCTCGTACTCGTACACCCGGCTGCCATCGTCGAGGATCGGGTCCACCACCCGCCACGCCTCCTCCACGCTCTCCTGTCGCGCGAAGAGCGACACGTCCCCGCGCATCGCATCCCCCAGCAGCCGCTCGTAGGGCTTCACCACCACCTCGGGCAGCTCGCTCGCCACCAGGTCCACGTCCTCGCCCTCCATCGTGCTGCCCGGCTTCTTCGCCCTCGCCCCGAGCGAGATGCGCACGTCGGGGCCCAGCCGGAAGCGCACGAAGTTGGGCGAGGCCTGCGTCGGCTCCTCGAAGATGGGCCGCGGCGGGTGGTTGAGCTCGACGAAGACCTCGGTCGCATCGGTGGGCAGGCACTTGCCGGCGCGGATGTAGAAGGGCACGTCCGCCCATCTCCACGAGTCGATGAACAGCCGCACCGCAGCGAACGTCTCCACCTCGGACGTGGGCGACACCCCGGGCACCTGCCGGTAGCCGCGGAACTGCCCGCGCACCACGCTGTCCGGCGTGAGCGAGCGCATCGCCTTGAAGACCCGCGCCTTCTCGTCGCGCAGCGCCTCCGCGGACGAGCAGAAGGGCGCATCCATGGCGAGCAGCGCGACAATCTGGAGCAGGTGGTTCTGCAACACGTCGCGGATGGCGCCCACCTCGTCATAGAAGGCGCCGCGGCCCTTGATGCCGAAGCTCTCCGCGAGCGTCACCTGCACGCTGCGCACGTGCTGCCGGTTCCAGATGGGCTCCAGGAAGACGTTGGCGAAGCGGAAGAACAGCAGGTTCTGCACCGGCTCCTTCCCGAGGAAGTGATCGATGCGGAAGATGGCGGACTCGGGCAGGTACTGGTGCAGCGTCGCGTTGAGCTCGCGCGCCGAGGCCAGGTCGCGTCCGAAGGGCTTCTCCACCACCACGCGCGCCTCTTGCAGGCAGCTCGACTTCGACAGCCCCTCCACCACCGTGCCGAACAGGCTCGGGGGAATGGCCAGGTAGTGCAGCGGACGCTGGGCCTTGCCGAGCGCCTCGCGCACCAGGGCGAAGGTCTTCGGGTCCCGATAGTCCCCATCCACGTAGCGCAGGAGCTGACACAGGCGCTCGAGCGAGGCCGGGTCATCCTGGCCATGCGCCTTTATGCTCTCGTGGGCGCGCTGCCTCAGCCGCTCCAGGTTCCAGTCCGCCTTGGCCACGCCGATGATGGGCACGGACAGGTGCTCGCGCGCCACCAGCGCCTGGAGCGCGGGGAAGATCTGTTTGAAAGCGAGGTCTCCGGTGGCGCCGAAGAACACGAGGGCATCGGACACGGGCTGAGCGGTCATGACTCACTCGCCTCCTTTCTTCTCCAGGTGGCCGCCGAAGGCGAAGCGCATGGCGGACTGGATCTTGTTGGCGAAGTCCCCCTCGCCCTGGCTGGTGAAGCGCGAGTAGAGGGCGCTGGCGAGCACCGGCGTGGGCACGCCCTCGTCGATGGCGGCCTGCTGCGTCCACCGCCCCTCCCCCGAGTCGGACACGCGGCCGGAGAAGTCACTCAACTCGGGATTCTTGCCCAGCGCATGGGCCGTCAGGTCGAGCAGCCACGAGCCGATGACGCTGCCGCGCCGCCACACCTCGACCACGTCGGGCAGGTGGAAGTCGTACTGGTAGGCGCTCGGCTCGCGCAGGGGAGCGGTCTCCGCGTCGGCCTTGGGGGGATGGCGGCCCGCGTTGGCGTGGTGGAGCACGGCGAGCCCCTCGGCGTAGGCGGCCATGAGGCCGTACTCGATGCCGTTGTGCACCATCTTCACGAAGTGGCCCGCGCCATTGGGGCCACAGTGCAGCCAGCCCTGCTCCGCGGGAGACGGAGGGCCCTCGCGGCCCGGCGTCCGGGGCGCGGCGGCGACTCCCGGGGCCAGCGCGGAGAAGACGGGCTGCAACCGGTGCACGGGCCCCGGCTCGCCGCCAATCATCAGGCAGTATCCCCGCTCCTGGCCCCACACCCCGCCGCTCACGCCCACGTCCACGTAGTGCAGGCCCCTGGCCCGCAGCTCCGCCGCCCGGCGCAGGTCATCCCGGTAATGGGAATTGCCGCCCTCGATGATCGTGTCTCCGGGCTCGAGCAGGGCCGCCAGGTCGCGCAGCGTGTCGTCCACCACGCCCGAGGGCAGCATCAGCCACACCGTGCGCGGCGCGGGGAGCTGGCGCACCAGGTCCGTCAGGGAGAAGGCCCCCACGGCGCCGTCGCGCTGGAGCCACTCCACATTCTCGCGGAGCACGTCGTGGACGACGCAGCGGTGTCCCGTCATGAGGAGCCGGCGCACCATCGAGGAGCCCATCCGGCCCAGCCCGATCATTCCCAATTCCATCCCTGTCTCCCCGCGTGCAGGCCGCCTGGACGCTCACCGTCTGACGGGTACCGTCCCTTCACACTGCGCACGCGGCGGCCTCCTGGCAGGACGCTCATCGGACCCGGGTCCAGGCAGCCAGGCGACGCGACGGGGTCCGCCGCGTTGCCAGGGGCCCGGCGGCACCCAAGCTTGAAGCCAATGTCTTGGCCCATCGAGGATTACGCCCTCATCGGAGATACGCAGACAGCGGCGCTGGTGGCCCGGGACGGCTCCATCGACTGGCTGTGTCTGCCGCGGTTCGACTCGGGCGCCTGCTTCGCGGCCCTGCTGGGGCATCCCGAGCATGGCCGTTGGAAGATCGCACCCGCGGGCCGAAGGGTGCCCCGGGTGCGGCGGCGCTACCGCGAGGACAGCCTCGTGCTGGAGACGGAATTCACCACGCCCGAGGGGGTGGTGCGGGTGGTGGACTGCATGCCGCCGCGCGACTGCACCCCGGACGTCGTCCGCGTGGTGGAGGGAGTACGGGGCCGGGTGCCCATGCACATGCAGCTCGTCATCCGCTTCGACTATGGCTCGGTGGTGCCCTGGGCGACGCGCGAGGCGGGCGAGTGGCGCGCGGTGGCGGGCCCGGACGCGCTCAGCCTCTACACGCCCGTGGCGGTGCACGGCCACCACCTCACCACGGTGGCGGACTTCACCGTCTCCGAGGGCCAGCGCATCCCCTTCGTCCTGCGCTGGCACCCCTCGCACGAGCCCGCGCCCCCGCCCCTGGATGGCCTGGAGGCGCTCGCGGACACCGAGGACTGGTGGAGGGAGTGGTTCAGCCACTGCACCTACCAGGGCGCCTGGAGCGAGGCGGTGCGCACGTCGCTGATGACGCTCAAGGCGCTCACCTACGCGCCCACGGGGGGAATCGTCGCGGCGGCCACCACGTCGCTGCCCGAGCGGCTCGGCGGCCAGCGCAACTGGGACTACCGCTTCTGCTGGCTGCGCGACGCCACCTTCACCCTGTATGCGCTGTCACTCGGGGGCTTCCGGAAGGAGGCCGAGGCGTGGCGCTCCTGGCTCATGCGCTCGGTGGCGGGCGATGCGTCCAAGCTGCAGATCATGTACGGCGTGGCCGGCGAGCGGCGCCTGCCGGAGCTGAGCCTGGACTGGCTGCCGGGCTATGGGCACTCGCGGCCGGTGCGCATCGGCAACGCCGCGGTCGATCAGCTCCAGTTGGATGTCTATGGCGAGGTGATGGACGCGCTCCACCAGGCGCACCGCATGGAGCTGAGGGATGACCCGCGCTCCTGGGACGTGGCGCTCGTGCTGATGGACTTCCTCGAGTCCGGCTGGAAGCAGCCCGACTCGGGCCTGTGGGAGGTGCGGGGGCAGCCCCAGCACTTCACCTACTCGAAGGTGATGGCCTGGGTGGCGTTCGATCGCGCGGTGAAGACGGTGGAGCGCTACGGCATGAATGGGCCGGCGGCGCACTGGCGCGAGGTGCGCGACGCCATCCACCGCGAGGTGTGCCAGCGCGCCTATGACTCGAAGCGAGGCACCTTCACGCAGGCCTACGGCTCGGACAACCTGGACGCGAGCCTGCTGCTGCTGCCCCTGGTGGGCTTCGTGTCCCCGAAGGATCCGCGCATGGTGGGCACCGTGCGCGCCATCGAGAACGAGCTCATGTACCAGGGGCTCGTGCGGCGCTACCACACCCATGCGACGGATGATGGACTGCCGCCCGGGGAAGGGCTCTTCCTCGCCTGTTCCTTCTGGCTCGCGGACAACTACGTGCTGCAGGGCCGCATGAAGGAGGCGGAGGCGCTCTTCGAGCGGCTGCTCGGGCTGCGCAACGACGTGGGGCTGTTGGCCGAGGAGTACGAGCCCTCGCTGCGGCGGCAGCTCGGCAACTTCCCCCAGGCCTTCTCGCACGTGGGGCTCATCAACACGGCGTTCAACCTCGAGCGCCACCACCGCAAGAGCCCCGCGATCCACCGGCGTGAGAATCACATCGGGGAGCCCGAGGCCCCGCCGCCCGCGCCGTGAGGGCTCAGAGCCGGAAGGGCACGGCGTGCACGGGGGGCCAGAGGACCCGGGGCTCGCCCTCCTCGGGGACGGTGGCGAAGGTGGCCCCCTCGAGCAGTTCCTCGCTCTCGAGCGCCTCGCGCAGGGTGCTCAGGGCGATGTCCACGTCCATGACGCGGAAGTAGATGTTCATGCGTCCGGGCTGGGACTCGGCGCCCTCGACCTCGCCGTTGCCCGTCCAGCCGAGCGTGTCGGAGATGACGGACTCGACGGTGTGGCGCTTCTCGAAGTCCTGACCGCTTCCCTTGCCCTGCAGGGCGTACTGGACGACGAGCGGCGCCATGGAGTCGATTTCGGGCTCGTCGTAGCCCGCGTCCACGAGCGGCTCGGCCTGCTGGGCGACGACCATGTCCGGGTCCTCGTTGGCGGGCAGGGGCAGCACCTTCTCCTCGCCCGTCTGTCCGACGATGCCCCAGTGCACGGTGACGGAATCCTCATTCACCCAGGCTTCCCAGTAGCGCAGGGTGTCGCCTTCCTTCTTGTAGAGCCTCAGCACGGGCGCACTCTACACGGCCGGCGCGGCCGGTGCGGCCCGGAGGGCACGGCGTTCCAGGAGGAAGCCCGCCACGTCCATCAAAAGGCGCGGCCCTGTCCACCATCGACGGGGAGGGTGGCGCCCGTCACCCAGCGTGCACCCGAGGAACACAGGAAGACGACCACGTCGGCCACCTCCTCGGGGGTGCCGAAGCGGCCCCAGGGCAGCTCCTCGCGCACCATCTTCTCCACCTTCTCCGGATTGGCCTGTCGGCGGCGGTCCCAACTGCCGCCGGGGAAGAGGATGGCGCCCGGGGCCACGCCGTTGACGCGGATGCGGTGGCGCGCCAGGTCCACGGCCATCTCCTTGGTGAGCGCGGTGACGGCCGCCTTGGCCGCGGTGTAGGGGGCGCTGGTGGCGTACTCGCGGCCGAAGATGGAGTTGATGTGCACGATGCAGCCGCCGCCCTGGGCCTTCATCCGGGCCACGGCGTGCTGGCTGCACCACACGGTCGCGAGCAGGTTGCTGTCGAGCACGGCCGTCCACTGCTCGGCCGTGGCCACGTCGAAGGAGCCCGCGCCCCCGCTGCCACCCACGTTGTTCACGAGGATGTCGAGCGAGCCGAACGCGCGCACGGCCGCGTCCACCGCCGCCTGGGCCCCGTCGGGGGTGGCCACGTCCCCCGCGACGGTGGCCACCTCGGCGCCGGAGGCACGCAACTCCGCCGCCACCGCCTCCAGCCCCGGGGCACCTCGGGCGCTCAGACAGACACGTACGCCCTCGCGTGCCAGGGACAGGGCGATGGCCCGTCCGATTCCCCGACTGCTGCCCGTGACGAGCGCGCTCTTGCCCTTGAGTTCCAGATCCATGGAGGCGCGTTCTACTCCGGCCCGGGCCCGGGGGAGGCGCTTTCACTTCTTGCGCGTGGCCTCGAGGATTTTGACGGGCGGGGTGAGCTGCTGACCCCGGGCGGGGGCCTGCTGGATGGCGCGCACCACGTCCATGCCCCGCACCACCCGGCCGAAGGCCCCGAACCCCTGCCCATCCGGGTTGCGCTTGCCGCCGAAATCCAGCTCGGGCTGATCGCCAATGCAGATGAAGAAGTCGGACACCGCCGAGTCGGGCGTGTCCCGGGCCATGGAGACCGTGCCGTCCTCGTGCCGCAGGCCGGTGACGCTCGTGCGCTCCAGGGCGATGGGAGCGCGCCGCTCGGCCTTTCGCGAGGGATCGGCTCCGCCCTGGATGACCTCGATCTTCACCGGGTTGTTCGGCTGATTGCCGGGCGTCACGGTGCGGTGGAACACCCCACCCTTGAACAGCCCCGCGTCCACGTAGCCGAGGAAGTTGCGCACCGAGATGGGCGCATGGGCCTCGTCGAGCTCCAGCTCGATCTCCCCCTTCTCCGTGCGCAGCACCACGTTCACCTTGCCCGCGGGAGCGGGAGGCGCCTTCTCCTTCTTCGGAGGGTCGGCGAGGGAAGCGGAGGCGAGCAGCACCAGGACGGCACAGCACGAGGACACAATCGACTTCATCGGCATCTCCAGGTCACGAGGGCGAACCTGGAGGGCAGTGAAGCGCGGCGGCCCCTCGAGAGGAAAGGGCCGCGCTCGACTCACGGCGCCTTGCCCGGCAGCGGCGCGACCACCGGCACCGGGGGAGCGTCGCCGGAAGGCTGCGAGTCCGGACCCGCGCCGCCGATGGCCCGCTGGGAGCCCTCGTCCTTGGGTTGCTGGAGGGGCACGCCCACGTATTGGACGTTGTCGTTGTTGTCGATGGCGAAGCGCACGAGCGCGCGCAGCACGCGGTTGCGCTTCACGTTGCCCACCACCTGCCGCAGGTCCTCGTACACGGTGGGGTCGGTGATGATGCCGCCCAGCGAGCCCTCGCCGCGAGCGACCATGGAGGTGATCTGCTTGATGTCGGCGGCGGCGCTGCCCAGGTCGGCGAGCATGCCGCCCGCGCTGCCGTACACGAGCTGGTGCACGGCGCCATCGGGGTTCTTCTTCGCGTCCTCGAGCAGCCCGGCGAGCTGGCCCGCGGCGGAGCCCAGCTCCTTGAGGGCGTTGGCGCCGTCCTGGCCATAGATGAGGGCGTGGGCGGTGCCGTTGCCGTGCTCCACCTCACCGAGCAGGGACTCGACGTGGGCCACGGCCTTGTCCATGCGCATGGCCGTTTGAGAGGCATTGGCCACGAGCGCGCGCACGTTGCGGCCGGTCTCCTCGTCATAGATGAGGGCGTGCAGGGTGCCATTGCCCTTCTCGATCTCCTCGAGCATCAGGCGCAGGCTGCGCACGCCGGCGGCCACGTCCTGGGCCATCTTGGGGTCGGCGTACGCGGTGACCGCCTTGCGCAGCTCGCCGCTCACGGCCACGGCGTCATCGAGCACCTTGCTCGCGCTGCGCATCATCGCGCTCACGTCCCCGCTGGTCTCGGAGGGAATCTCACCGCCCTCGGGCACCTCGGGCTGATCCAGGGAGCCGAGCGAGATGTCCACGGCCTTGTCCCCGAGCACGCCGAGGCTCGACAGGCGGGCGACGGAGTCGGCGCGCACGCGCTGGGCGTACTCGGTGCTCAGGCGCAGGCGCACCTCCATGCGCTTCTCGCCGGGCTTGGAGGGGAAGCCCACGGCCTCCACGCGGCCGACCTCCAGGCCGTTGAGCCACACGGGCGAGTGGCTGGAGAGCCCCTCCACGCTCGCGAAGTAGGCGCGGTAGCTGACCTGCTTCTCGAACAGGTGGGTCTTCTGGCCGATGAAGAAGACGACGATGCCCGCCAGCACGAAGGCCATCGCCACGAAAGCGCCCACCCGGAGGGCGAGCCGTTGATCCTTGGATGTCTGTGTGAAGATGCTCACGACGCCGCCCTCCCCAATTCCTGCCCCCGGGCGTCCAGGAAGGCCCGCACCTCGGGCACCTTGGAACGCCGGATTTCCTCCGTGGTGCCCACCTGGACGATGCGCCGGTTGGCCAGCATGGCGATCCGGTCGGACACCGAGAGGGCACTCACCATGTCATGCGTGACCACGATGGACGTGCACCCGAGCTGCTTCTGCATGGAGCGGATCATCTGATCGATCGTCTCCGTGGTGACGGGATCCAATCCCGTGGTGGGCTCGTCCCAGAGGATGACCTCCGGGTTGGTGGCGATGGCGCGCGCCAGGCCCACGCGCTTGCGCATGCCACCGGACAGGTCCGCGGGCCGCATGTTCTCGATGCCCGGCAGCCCCACGAGCGCGAGCTTCTCGGCCACGCGCTCGCGCACCTGGGCGGGCGTCATCTCCGGGAAGTGCTCGTGCAGCGGGTAGGCGATGTTCTCCCCCACGCTCAGCGAGTCGAACAGGGCCGCGCCCTGGAACACCATGGCCACGTGGCGGCGCAGGTGGATGAAGTCCTCCTCACCCCACTCGGTGAGATCCTGCCCCTGGAAGAAGATGCGGCCGGAGTCCTGGCGCAGCAACCCGATGAGGCACTTGAGCAGCACGCTCTTGCCGGTGCCCGAGCCGCCGATGACGGTGAGTGTCTCCCCCGCGTACACGGAGAGCATCACGTCGTCGTAGATGCGCTTGGGGCCGAAGGCCTTGCGCAGGTGCTCGAAGCGGATGAGTTCCTCGCCGGCTTGGGGCGGTTGGAAGCGCAGTCGGGGGGACGGGCGGGAGAACATGGTCAGGGGGAGCGCGTCAGAGGGAGAGCGTGAGCTTGGTGATGAAGAAGTCGGCCAGACACACGGTGACGGAGGTGATGGCGACGGTCTCGGTGGTGGCGCGGCCCACGCCCTCGGTGCCGTTCTGCACGGTGAGCCCCTTGAAGCAGCCGACGATGCCGATGATGCCGCCGAAGACGAAGCCCTTGAAGACGCCGGAGAGGAAGTCGCTCATGAGGATGACGTCGAGCGCGCCCTTGAAGAACAGGTTGAAGCCGATGCCGTATTGGGCGTTCACCACGAGGGCGCCGGCGAGCATGCCGATGACGTCGGCGAGGATGGTGAGCGCGGGGCCGAGCACGAAGCAGGCGAGCACGCGCGGCACCACGAGCTTGCGCAGGGGATCGGCGCCGAGCGCGCGGATGGCGTCCACCTGCTCGGTGACGGTCATGGAGCCCAGCTCCGCGGCGATGCCCGAGCCCACGCGCGCGCCCACGGTGAGGGCGATGAGCACGGGGGACAGCTCGCGGAAGAGCGTGAGCACGACGACGCGGCCCACGGTGTACTGCACGCCGAAGCGCGCGAGGAAGAAGCCGAACTGGAGCGAGATGACGAGTCCGGCGAAGGTGGCGGTGAGCAGGGCGATGGGCAGCGAGCGCACGCCCAGCGCCTCGAGCTGGTAGATGAAGGCGGAGGGAGAGAAGGGCGGGCTGAAGGCGCGGGTGAACACCTGGCCGGTCATCACCGCGAGCGAGCCCAGGCGCTCGAGCCGCACGAGCAAGCGGCCCCGGAGCGAGTCGTCCTCACCGGGGGTGGCGGGCGTGGGAGGAGCGGCGGGCGCCAGGTCCACGTCGGTGCTCATGAGGGGTTCTCCACGTGGAAGCCGCCCACGAGCGCATCCAGATCCTCGACCCGGTCCTGCAGGTGGCCCAGGGGGGCGACATAGGTGAAGTCGTAGACGCAGCGATCCTTCTTGAGCACGACCAGGAGGAGCTCCACGGGCACGCCGTCGAGCTTGGCCTGGTAGTGCGAGCGCAGCGCCTCGCGCTCGTCGACGACCTCGGCGCGCTGCATCAAGGGGACGCGCTCGGTGAAGCCCTCGAGCAGGTGGCGCGTGAGCACCTCGAGCGAGGCGTCATCGTGCTCGCGGCAGGTGGAGTTGACGGACAGGGCGTGGCCGGTGTCCTCGGTGAACCAGGCGAGATCATTCTCGGAGAGCTTGACCTGGGACCAGGCGGGGGGGAGCGCCCCGACGCGGTAGCGCACGCCGGGCTTGGAGAGCACCTGCTCCTCGAAGCGCACACCGCGGTGGCACCCGAGCGCCACCAGCAGCAGTGATAACAGGATGACTCGATTCGACCTCACGCCGCCAGGGTAGGCACCCCCCTCCGAGCCGGTGAGTTGCAGGGGGAGGGACGCTGTTCATTCCTGAGCAGAGGAGGGGGGCGAGCGGGCATACCAGGGGCCCGCCGAGGTGGGTGTTCCGATGGGGATGAGCGTGCCGATGTTGAGAGATGAACCCTCGACCCCGAGCACGACGCGGGAGGCCCCCGATGGACGGCGGATTGGGACTGTTTGGACTGGGATTGTTCCTGTTATCGATTGCCCTGCTCTATGCCCGGGAGGCGTTCGGGCTGGCGTGGCCGCTCCTGGGGCTGTCGCTCATCTCGATGGGCTTCGCCATGTCGGAGAGCCCGCGGCGGCGGGACGTGGCGTTGGGTGTGGGAGTGGCGTGCCTGGTGGCGGCGCTGGTGAGCCTGGCCTTCGCGGTGTCGTGGTGGTGGGTGGTGGCCACGGCGCTGTTTGGCGTGGCCTACATGGTGCTGTGGGCGGAGTTCCGCTTCGCCTTCTTCCAGCACCTGCCCCAGGAAGCCGGAGGGGGGCGGGCGAACCACGACTCGAGGCACCTCGGCTCGCGCCGGCCGTGAGGCGCGAGGGCTACAACCCGCCCGTCTGCCCGAGCACCCAGAGGGTGACGGCGATGGGGTCCGGGCAGTCGGAGAGCCGCTGGGCCTCGGCCACGGAGGCCCAGCGGGAGGCACCGCGGTAGATGACCCCGTTTTCCAGGGTGGCCACCCGCATGCCATTCACCTCGATGTCGTAACCGTTGCCCCGGCGCACGGCGCGGCCCCGGGGGTCGCCTCCCTTGTCGATGGCCACGTCCATGCCGGACCTGCGCACGGTGTATTGGGTGACTCCCGCCTTCTCCACGCGGTTGCCCGTGCACTTGTAGTCCGCGGCGGCGGCGTGGGTGGCCCCCAGCACACAGAGCACGGCGAGCGGCGACGACCTGATCTTCACGGCGTACCTCCAGGCGATGGGACGCGGTGGCCCCATGCTGTGGACCCAACGTGACACACGCGTCTGACATGGCGCGTCATCGTGGGGGGAGGTGTCTGGGTTCAGGAAGAGGGGGCGAGCGCGAGGAGGGCGGCGATGAGGGGATTGGGTTGGGGGGTGCGGCGCCAGGCGACGTAGAGGGGGAATTGACGAGCGGGCTCGGTGAGGGGGAGCGCGGTGACGCCGGGGACGCGGGGGCCACGGGGTTCCACGGAGGCCAGGAGCGAGTAGCCGAGCCCGGCGGCCACGAAGCCGAGGATGGTTTCGGCGGAGTCGGCCGCGTAGATGCGCCGGGGGACGACGCCGAAGTGGGCGAGCGCGGCGAGTTGCAGCTCACGCAGGTAGGTATCGGAGCTGTAGGCGATGAAGGGCTCGTCGCGCCAGGGCACGGGGGTGACGGGGCCCTTGAGCTGGGGCCGGGGGATGGAGGGGACGACGAGGAAGGCGCGAGTCTTTCCCACCTGCCGCGCCTCCAGGTCGGAGGGAACCTCGGGGAGGTGATCCACGAGGAGTTCCGCCTCACCGGAGCGCAGGGCGGCGACGGCGGGAGTCTTGGCCTCGAAGAGGGCGACCTCGATGTCGGGCCGTTGTCCGCGCAGGCGGCGCAGCCACGGGGGAAGGAGGTGGCGCAGCACGTGGCCCGAGGCATGGATGCGCAGGCGTCCCCCGATTTCTCCCGAGCGCAGGGAGCGCTCCAGGGCGGGCAGAGCTTCGTAGAAGGGGGCGATGGCGTCGTAGAGGATGCGGCCCTGGGGGGTGAGGACGACGCGGTCCTTGCCGATGCGCTCGAAGAGGCGCACGCCGAGCTCGGCTTCCAGCCGTCGCACCTGCTGGTGCACGCCGGGTTGGGTGATGGGGTAGGGAAAGGCGCGGGCCGCGCGGGCGTACCCTTCACATCGCGCGACCCAGTAGAAGCCCTCGAGGCGCTGGAGCTGAATCATACACGGCAGCTTATCGATGGTTGGGCTCTTCGTTCCATGCGGTTTGCGATGGAGATCGGTAGGGTGTTGTTCATCCGGCGCACCAACACGGGGCGCCCCCGAACGAACGGAGCGAACCATGTCCCGCCAATCAGCCAATGCCTCGCAGGATCACAGTGGAGCCTGGGTCATCCAGACGTGGATGTCGTTCATCCTGTCGGTGGCGGTGACGTCGCTGGGCATCTACCACCTGCCGGTGGACGGCTGGCAGAAGGCTTTCCTGGGCATGGGGTTGCTCTTCACGGTGGGCTCCACGTTCACGCTGTCCAAGACGGTGCGAGACCAGCACGAGCAGCAGCGGCTGACGGCGCGCATCGACGAGGCGCGGGTGACGAAGCTGCTGGCCGAGGTGGACCCGGTGGTCCTCAAGTAGAGGGGGCTGTAGACTTTGGCGGGCATGACGACCCGCTCCGCGATTCCGCGCTCCGCCCCATTCGCCGCATGGATGGAGGAGTTGGATCTGCTCATCCGCGCGCGCTATCCGCTGCTCTATCTGGTGTCGTGGGAGGAGCACCGGGTGGAGGCGCTGCTCGGGGAGGTGGCGAGGGCGCACGGCAAGGTGCTGCTCACCTGGTCGGTGCGCCGGGGCCTGCGGCACGTGGGGAGCACGCGGGGCCCGGTGCTGCCCGAGGACACGCGCAACCCGCTCGAGGCGCTGGCGGCCATCGAGAAGCTGTCCGAGCCGGCGCTAGTGGTGCTCGAGGACTTCCCGCCCTACCTGGAGGAGAAGCCGCTGGTGAGGGCGTTGCGCGAGCTGGCGCACTCGCTCAAGAGCACGTTCACGACGGTGGTGTTGCTGTCGCCCACGCTGCAGTTGCCGGCGGAGCTGGAGAAGGAGGTGTCGGTGCTGGACGTGCCGTTGCCGGGCTTCGAGGAGCTGACGCAGCTGCTCAAGGAGATCGTGGCGGTGGTGCGGCGGGGCAACAAGGCGAGCATCGAGCTGACGCGCGAGGAGGCCGAGCAGCTCATCAAGGCGGCGCAGGGGCTGACGTTGTCGGAGGCGGAGAACGCGTTCGCCAAGGCGATCGCGAAGGACGGCAAGCTGAGCGCGGAGGACATCCGGCGGGTGCAGGACGAGAAGCGGCAGGTCATCCGCAAGAGTGGGCTGTTGGAGTACTACCCGCCGGGGGAGGACCTGGGGAGCGT
Organism: Cystobacter fuscus DSM 2262; assembly: GCF_000335475.2. NCBI lineage: Bacteria > Pseudomonadati > Myxococcota > Myxococcia > Myxococcales > Archangiaceae > Cystobacter > Cystobacter fuscus. The sequence goes on from NZ_ANAH02000074.1 coordinate 180,138, forward strand.
GGGGGGCTTGCGCGAGTTGAAGCAGTGGCTGGACCGGCGCACGGCGGCGTTTGGCGAGCGGGCGAGGCAGTTCGGGTTGCCCGAGCCGCGGGGGGTGTTGCTGTTGGGGGTGCAGGGGTGCGGCAAGAGCCTGACGGCGAAGGCGATCGCGGCGCACTGGAACCTGCCGTTGTTGAGGCTGGACATGGGGCGCATCTTCAGTGGGCTGGTGGGCTCGTCGGAGGAGAACCTGCGCAAGGCCATCCACGTGGCGGAGAGCATCGCGCCGGTGGTGTTGTGGGTGGACGAGGTGGAGAAGGGCCTGTCGGGGGTGGCCTCGTCGGGGACGACGGATGGAGGCGTCACGGCGCGGGTGTTCGGGGCGCTGCTCACGTGGCTGCAGGAGAAGACGGCGCCGGTGTTCGTGGTGGCGACGGCCAACCGGATCGAGGGACTGCCTCCCGAGCTGCTGCGCAAGGGGCGGTTCGACGAGATCTTCTTCATCGACTTGCCGGGGGTGGCCGAGCGCCGGGAGATCTTCCGCATCCACCTGGAGCGCAGGGGGAGGAAGGCGGGGGGGTACGACGTGGGGGTGTTGGCGGAGCTGGCGGTGGACTTCAGCGGGGCGGAGGTGGAGCAGGCGGTGATCGCCGCGCTCTACGAGGCGTTTGGCGAGGGAGTGGAGCTGGAGCAGCGCCACCTGGAGCGAGCCATCCAGGAGACCTTCCCGCTCGCGGTCACGCTGAGGGATGAGATTCTGCGGTTGCGCGAGTGGGCGCGGGGACGAACGCGTCCGGCGTCGCTGGCGGGTGAAGCTCGCAAGGAGTAGCCCATGTCTCGATTCAACCGCTTCCTGCACATCGAGCAGTCGCGAGGAGAGAAGGAGCCGGCGGACGGGCCGGTATCGCTCCGGGATGGGGGCCGCTTCGAGTCGGTGTCGGGGCCTGGCGAGGCGGGCGCCCTGCCCTCCCCGGGGGTGCCAGAGGCCCACCTGGAGCGCTTCAAGCAACAGGGGCAGACGCCGCTGGTGATGGATGACGGGCCCACGAGCGGACAGCATTTCTCGCGCTGCATTCGCTGTGAGACGGAGAATGGCCGGTTCGCCGTCGTGTGCACGACGTGCGGAGCGGATCTGCGAGCACCGGAGCAGCGGGCGGAGGACGAGAAGCGCGGGCGCGAGCGCGAGCAGGCGGTGGAGCGGGAGCGGGAGGAGATGCGGGTGCGCCAGACGATGCCGGCCGAGCGGCCCACGTGGCGCACCGCGGAGGAGGAAGAGGGAATTCCCTCCGTGTTCGAGCCCTCACTGGGCAGGGGGCTCATGCGGCGCATCGAGAATCCCACCGTGAGGTGGTTGAGCGTGGGGGGAGCGGTGGGGCTGCCGTTGCTGCTCACGCGAGCGGGGCACGGGCCGCTCTGGGTGCTCGGCATGTACCTGGGGGTCTTCGTGGCGGCGAGCTTCGTGCCCAGTGCGTTCTGGATGAGGAGGGGGCGCGACGAGTAGCCCCCGAGCGCGTCACCCGGGCTCGCCGCCGTCCGGGGGAGAGGACAGCCCGGAGGGGGAGTCACCGGGAGGAGAGAGGGAGACCGCGCCCGAGCGCACGCCCATCCACAGGGTGTCCTGGGCGGCGGCGGCGCGCACGAGGCTGGCGTCGGTGGTGGTGAGGAAGACCTGGGCGCCGCTCTCGGCGAGGTAGCGCATCAGGTAGGCATTGCGCTCGGGATCCAGCTCGCTCGAGACATCATCGAGCAGGAGCAGGGGCAGGAAGCCCGTGGCCGCCTCGAGGTTCTCGATCTCGGCGATCTTCCATCCCAGCACGAGCGCGCGCTGCTGGCCCTGACTGGCGTAGGCGCGAGCGCTGCGCGAGCCCAGGGTGACGGAGACATCATCCGCGTGGGGGCCCACGGAGGTGAAGCCTCGCTCGAGGTCTCTTCGGGAGCGGGACGCGAGCGCTTCACGGAGCGCGTTGGCGAGGGCCGCCTCATCGGCCTGGGCGAAGTCGAGCTCGCCGAGATGGGCGGGGCGGTACCCATAGGAGGCGGGGTCGGGGGTGCGCCCGATGGAGGCGAAGGTGGCCTGGGCACGGGGCGCGAGTTCGGCCATGAGGGCCCGTCGCCGGGCATAGACGCGGGCGCCGGCCTTGGCGAGGGTCTCGTCGTAGGCCTCGAGGTAGACGGAGTCCACCGGGCCCGTGCGCAGCAGACGGTTGCGATTCTTCAGGGCCCGAGCGTACTCGCGGCTCTCGCGCAGGAAGGCGGGGAAGCGGTTGAAGACGGCGCGATCCAGGAAGCCCCGGCGCGAATCCGGGCCGCCCTTGACGACCTCCAGATCATCCGGCGTGAAGGCCACCACCGAGACGCCACCGAAGTACTCCTCCAGGCTGGGGGCCTTCTTCCCATCCACGAAGGACTGCCGGACGCCGCCGGCCACCTCCACGGAGATTTCGCGTTCGGCGCCCTTGAGGAGGAAGCGGCCCGTGACCCGTGCGGCCGGAGCGCCCCACCGGACGAGCTCCGACAACCGGCCCGCGCGCAGAGGCTTGAGTGTCGCGAGGAAGTAGAGGGCTTCGAGCAGGTTGGTCTTTCCCTGACCGTTCTGCCCCACCGCGATGGTCGCGTGCGGGCTCGGCGACAGGGAGACCTGGCCGAGGTTACGGAAGTCCTGGACGTGGAGTGCCAACAGGCGCACGGGAGACCTTTCTCCCATCCGTTCAGGTGAGCGTCCAGGTGAAAGCCTATCCCCGGCGACGTTCGGCGGCAGGGCGTCCGGCCGCGGTCCGGGCCAGGAGGACCAGCCCGGGGAGATCCGCCTGATCCTCGGCGAGGGAGGGAGGTGTGAAACCGGAGAGGGAGCGCTCGCGGCCCACGGAGAAGAAGCGCGCGGGTGTCTCGCGCTGACCCCTCAGGCGGATGAAGAGGTGCAGCGCGTCGCACAGACACTCCATGTCGGGTCCCTGCTCGCTCTTCGCGCGATGGGCCGCGCGCTCCAGGCGGGCCCAGGCGGCCTCCTCGTTCCAGGCGCCCACCGGGCGGGAGTGGGACAGGGAGGCCAGCTCCACCGCGACCTCGAGCAGTCCGGCCCGTCCCTCGCTCAGCATGGCCGAGGCACTCAATCGAGTGTCGGGTGACCCCTCGCGCTCCACCAGCCAGCCCAGCAGCTCGGGCCATTCCCGCTCGGGGGGGTGGACGGGTGAGAACCGGGCATCGAGGAGGGTGCGCAGCCGGGAGTTGGCCAGGTCAGTCCAGAAGACGGCATGGAGGAACAACTCGGGACCACTGCGCGGGGTGCGCACGGGCACACGCCTGGCTCGCTTCTCCAGGAAGTCCGTCAGACGTCCCGAGGGATCGAAACGATGCACGCGGCTCCACAGGGCCTCCATCGCCGTGTCGGCCAAGGGAAGGGCGCGCCGGACCTCATCGGCTTCCGCCGCGCTGAACGGCAGGGCGCCCTCGGGGATGGGACGCTTGAAGACGCGCTCGAAGATTTCCGCGGCCGCGCAGGCGGCCCTGAGCTCCGGCAGGTTGCGCGGAAGCAGATCCACCGCCTGGGCCCAGAAGCGCCGGCCCAACAACGGTCCCTCGGCGAGCATCTCCTCTTCCAGGAGCAGCAAGGCCTCGCCGAGGACAGGGGGCTTGGTGGGAGCGCGAAGCCGCCGGGCGACCAATTGAACGAGGGCCTCGCGCAACTGGGACACGTCGGCCAGCAGCACCATGGAAGCGGAGTCCTTGGGCCAGTCCTCCGCCGCCGCCCGCCGGCAGACGGAGGCCAGCGTGATGTCCACTTCAGGCTGGTCGCGGACCACCTCTCGGAGCAGCTCGAGGTTGGCGCGAAGCGTGTCCCGCCAGAAAAAGCCCCGGAGCATGAGCCGCAGCGCCCGGTAACGAAGGCGGGCAGCCTCGAGCAGATCCGCGCGGTCCTCGAGCCGCGCCCGTAGGGTGTCGGGAGAAGTGGCCACGGTCAGGAGAACTATAGGCCCATCCGGGAGCGCTGACAGGTGGCCTCGGGACCGGGGGCCGAGGAGTCAACGATCGGATGACCCCTGAGCGGGAAAGAACACACGGCGAAGCCCGCAAAGGCGAAGGCCCCGAGTCGACACCTGACGGTGCGGACTCGGGGCCTTCAAAAAAATCCGGCAGCGACCTACTCTCCCGCGCGGTTTCCCGCGGAGTACCATCGGCTCTGGAGGGCTTAACTTCCGTGTTCGGGATGGGAACGGGTGGGACCCCTCCGACATTGCCACCGGAAAAACAGGACAGTCCATACGAAGGGTAGGTGAATCAACTTCCACTGCGAAGCTCTCGTGCCTTCTTCCGGGCCCG